>NZ_LZHB01000065.1:0-10297 GCF_001690345.1 Gilliamella sp. Gris3-2 | reverse complement strand
TCAACCTAAGTTACAGGATGATTCGGTGATTGTTTCGGTATTGAATGCTATCACAGACCGGCATTTACGCTGGGGCTTTCCTAAATGTTTTAATCGTATCAAAAAGCTCGGCTATAAATGGAATCATAAACGGGTGTATCGGGTGTATTGCCAATTAAAGCTTAATCTCAGGATAAAGCGTAAACAGCGCATTCCTCCACGAAGCCCAGAAAGGCTATCAGCACCCAATAAACAAGGTGAATGTTGGTCAATGGATTTTATGAGTGACAGTAGTCGTAATCAGCGTCGCTTTAGGACATTCAATGTTATCGATGACTTTAATCGTGAAGCGCTAGAGATTGATATTGCAGTAAGCTTACCAGCAGGAAGGATTACCCGTTACTTAGATAAACTGGCTGAATATCATGGGTATCCATTAAAAATACGGGTCGATAATGGGCCAGAATTTACAGGAAAAACCTTTATAAACTGGGCTAAATCACATAATATAACCATTGATTATATCCAGCCCGGTAGTCCTTATCAAAATGGCTATATTGAACGATTTAATCGTACCTATCGTACTGAAGTACTCGATTTATATCTTTTTAACAACTTAGCACAAGCAAGGAAAATAACCGAAGAATGGTTAACGATTTATAACACCGAAAGACCGCATGAGGCATTAAATAACATGACACCGATTGAGTATAAAACACTAAAACAAGCAGCATGATTTTCTACGTGAGTTGTGTACTAAGTTTGGGGTATTTACAATTATTCCATAAGTATCATGGATAGCGATACCACTAACTTCATGGTTATCTTCAGATAAATTAATGAGTTCATAGCCACTATGTTCTTTTTTATCAAGACCTATTTCTATATCAAAAAGCCCGATTTTAGCCGTGTACAAAATGGCTGATTTCATTGTTTCTATTCGGCAATGTCGAAAAAAAGCATCTTTCGCTAAAGCAGAAAGACACTTCAAAAAGCCACCATTGTTAATAATATCAATAAGATCAATATTTAATTTTCCCATATTTAACATTCTATCTTTTTATTGTCCCTGTTTTTCATTTATCATAAGCATAAAATAAAAAGCCAGATAGTAACAAAACTATATATCTGATAAATTAGACGATTTATCATTTCATTATTTACATTAACCCAATGAAAACACTCAGCCGAAAACTTGCTTTAACACTGTTAGCTATCGAAATGATTACACAATCCACAAAACAGGATATTGAAAATATACTCTTTGCAAATTATCTTGATAAAGAAGGCCAACCTTTAGCATATAACAATATTTATGATGATGCCATTGAGCAATTTTTATTAGGCTATTTTGTTGGCATTAAATTGAAAGGCTATTCTAATCAATATTTAAAACAATATATTAGTGCTTTATACCGTGAACCTATTACCATTATAGGGGACGAAGATATCTTGCATGCATGCCCTTGTTGCCATTATTTAACCTTAACTCATCAAGGACAATACGATGTTTGTCCATTATGCTATTGGGAAGATGACGGCACACAAAATAATGAACTAAACCATTATAGTGCAGTTAATCACTCAACATTAAGCAAATATAAAGCAATATTCGACAAACAAAAAGCTACGTTAACAAATATTCCGTATAAATTAGCTAATAGACATTTATAATACTTGCATCAAATCTAGATTTGATTATGCAATAAATTAACCACGCTTTTGGAGATTAACTTATAAAAGAGTGCTTAGATGACAAAAATATTAGCGTTATGGAATAAACAAACATTACCTATAAAAGACGGGATTTACTTTTCTACTGGTGAATCGATATCCCTTTCAGCCCAGTTTTATCCCCAATTGTTAATTAAAAAAGGGAAACAATTCAACCTTAATCTTTTTTTGGATAAAGATCCTGATAATATCACTAATATAGATATCACAAAAAAAATCACCATAACTAATGGTAATCAATGCTTTTTAGGTGAAGGAAGTTATGGTTCAGAAGGGTTTATTGCCTACTTAACGCCTAAAGATAATTTAAAATGGGTGATCTATTTCGAAACATCAAACCCATTCATTAATGCAACTGAATTGCCAAATCACTTTCTTATAGTGGAATCAAGTGCCGATTTCAAAATAGTGATTGAATTAAATAACCCAATAAATCTTATTTTAACTAAATAAGATTTATTATATTGTTTTTACCCATACAAATAACGCCAAATAACACATGAGGCTAAAATAAATGAGAAACCTGAAAAAGTAATATATGCTTTAACAAAGATATGGCATAATCAGCCAATATTCAAAAATCCAAAAGAAAAATAGAAAACAAAAGCTTAGATGGCTTATTAAATTTTAATAAATGGTTAAACCACATAAAGTAATTTTAAGTAAATGCCTTATACATTATTAGCGAATTATTTTTATAATTTGATATTAACAATCTGGCAATTTCCTACATTTAATTTGATGATTTTATGGTATGTAAAGGAATATCTCTGATGGAGAAAAACAAACAACAGGTTGTAGATTTATTAATATCTCATAGTCAAATTTTAGTCAGATCTAGACCATACAGTGAAGAATTATCGCAATAGGGTAAACAAAATATTGCACAAGGTGCAGTTATTCATAAGGATTATGTCATTTTTGACCCATTACCTGATGATGCTTTCGGTGCAAACGTTTTTTTAACCTTATCAGATAGTTTTACAATAGATAACCAAACCCAACGATGCATTGTTGTTCCCTTTTACACACATCCCAAAAATACGATTGAGGTTGCCTCTGCCACAGAAAAATTTACTATTAACCTACAATTAGATGCACCATTATATTCACTGTATTATGAAATCTGCGAAGGTGATGAAGTTTTTTATAAATTTACCTTTATACCTGCACTTGTACCAATCACAGCTCACTACATTATTGATGACCAATGGGGTGGCAAAAAAGGAAAAATGCTCCAATCGGGTAAAGTATAACCATCTTCAACCTAATTAACTCTAATCAAAGCATAAAAATAAACCAATAAGGACTAAATTGTTTTTGTCTGTGGTAGAAATGTTAAAAATCTTGTCAAAAACTTTCAGGTAACTATATGTTTAAGTAAAAAAAGCATTTAAATATAAACAGTATTTAAGTATAAAATTAAATTTTGTTGGTATTAAATTGTCGATATACCTTAACTACTAATCAAAGGTCTCCAAACGTTATAAAAGATTATTATCTATTTTAATAAAACATTCAGGTAGACCATTGATTTCAGGTTAAACTAACGAAAATACTTAATTAAAATAAACCAGTTACTCGTTAATAATCTAATAACATTTTTCTCAAATTAATCGAGAATCAAAATTAAATATTATCAATTTTTTGCTGCCAATACCCGTTCAACTGTATCAACAATAGCTTGAGTTTGGGAATCAATTTCGATATTAACTTTATCTCCGACTTTTTTAGCGTCTAACGTGGTAATAGCTAACGTTTCAGGGATTAAATGAATAGCAAAACGATCTTCTTTTACCTGCCCAATTGTTAGGCTTGCACCATCAATGCCAATAAAGCCCTTATATAATACATATTTCATAAATTCTTTCGGCAATTGTAACGTCATTTTACAATTTGTGGCAGTTTTTTGAATATCAACAATAGTTGCAGTGCAAGATATATGCCCAGACATCACATGACCACCAATTTCATCACCATATTTAGCGCTACGCTCAATATTCACAAAATCATCGATTTTTTTATCACCCAATGTCGTTAATGCAAGGGTTTCTTCCATAATATCAAACGACACGATATCTTTATCGAACCCCGTTACTGTTAAGCAACATCCATCATTGGCAATCGACGCCCCTATTTCAATTTTATTAGTTAATTGATGCGGTAATTTAACTTTATATGTTCTTAATTTATTTTGATCAACAATATCAATAATCTGACCAACGCCTTGAACAATGCCTGTAAACATAGATATACCTCAAATTTTCTTAATATTGAATATTCTATCTCAATCTGATTAGGATTTCCTATTTCTATTTTCTACTGGTATGATCGTTTTATATATTTTCCGATCACTTAGTATCTATAGCGATAACAAATTCATATTTCAAAGTATAGTCAAGGATATATCATTATGTTAAAACTGATTTTAGCCATTTCTGTCGGTTCAGTAGCGGGGGGATTAATGCGTTGGTTCTTATCACTTAAACTCAATGTTATTGCTTTTACTATTCCACTAGGTACATTGCTATCTAATTTAGTTGCTGGCTATATTATTGGCTTTGCAATTGCCTTTTTTAATCACTCTAACCTTTCTGCTGAATGGCGGTTATTGGTAATAACAGGTTTTTGTGGTGGCTTATCAACTTTTTCAAGCTTTTCTGCCGAGGTGGTTAACTTTTTACAAAACGGTCGAATATATTGGGGTTTAGCAACAATATTGATTCATGTAATTGGTTCAGTTTTAATGACATATTTAGGTATTTTATCGTATCAATATTTGCGTTCTTAAAATAACTCAATTAATAAATCACATAAAAAATAATCATAAATAGAGTTTACAACCTTAAAATACTGTATTAATATACACTGTATAAAAAAACAGTACAGAGGTTATTATGCTTATTGAACATTCTACACAACAACTTATGGCTATTAATTTTGAGTCCCCTTTTCAACAAGTATTACAACAACAACGCCCTTTATTAAAATCACTTAATAAAGCTAAAAAATGGCAATTATGGCTTTCTGACCGACCAATGTTAAAACGTTCATGGGTTAATACTGCAGGGTTAGATAAACACAAAGTGATTCATCTAGCAAATTTAAATAATGAAGACCTAGTATCAACCATTGAAAAAGTCTTACAATACAAAACCTGTAGCTATATAGTTGCTTGTATCAATAACCTTAATGAACAAGACAAAGCACGTTTACAAAAAGCCGTATCATTAAGTGATACTTGTCTACTTTTAGTACACGATGAGCAAAGTGAACAATCTATCCAATATCATTAAAAACAAACATATTATTTAAATAAAAGCATATTTTTCAATTTTAGAAAGCAAATCTAAAATGTTTAATAAACTAATATACCGCTATAAAAATTAAGTTAAGTATTTGATGTATAAAAAATCAGGGCTGAGCATTTAACAATGTTCAGCTTTTTTTGATAGTTGTTAATAATAGTAATTTATAATAGCAATTGACACAGTTTTTTTCGAGAAACCTTTCCAATCGCCGTCATGGGTAATTAATCTACAATAACGATTTTTTGGGCAAATAGAATTTACTTAGTAATTAAAATTTTTTGCCTTGCTACTACAATCAGCCATTTTAAAGTATTCTGTTGTACTACGCCTAAAACGGTTATTTTCCAAAAATGTGTTACTTTAATTTAAGTTTGATACGTTAATAATAAGGTAGTTAATAAAGAATAATCAGACTATTTGTTTTCATAGTCCAATCTATGTTTTTAATTAAAATCAATGCGTTATAGATTATATTCTTTTTTATTATTGTGACTTTATTTTTCAAGAAAAGCGGTTTTATTATTTAATAACAGCTGTTTAATAACAACGGTTAATAACAAAAGCGCAAATTTTTAAATCTTATTAGTCGGGGCGTTTTTTGGTTTTAAGTTATTAAAGCTTAAGGCCAACTGGTTTTGCCAGCCGATGCTCCATTGAGCAGCGGCTTAGTTCTTTAAGGTGTAGTACAGATAGCAGTATATGGGTAGTGCGGAGGGTCGTTATAAACACCACCTTGCCCCCCTTCTACTATAAACTGATTGCTTCCCACTGTGTCACTCGTAAAAAAGTACATGGGGAAGTCTGTACCAATATAACCCATCATATATGGATACCACTCCGCAATAAATCCTGCACCTATTTGTCGTTGGATATGATTACCAGTTGACGATGGCATGCCGCCATGGACTCCTGCGCTACATGGGAACTGCGACCATTCCTCTTCTCCACATTTTGTATTAGTTAGATCCTTGAGCTGTGGTAGACGATAACCTAAGCTATTACACCAAGATTCTTGTTCAGAAAACGTCCCACTATAATTAAACCCACGACTCACAAACCACTGCTTTAACTTAAATCCATATTTCACTATCACATTATCACTACTATCCCTACCTTCTAATTCAAATACCTGAGGTAAATTTGGCACAGTAATTTGACCAGGACTATTTGACCCTTTTTGACTACCACTTGCCACAGGTCCTGTTAACATAACGCGTGCTACGACTTTTCCAAAATCATCAGGATGAATCCACACATCATCAGGTACAACATTTATCACTGTTGCAGTAATTCCCCCATGCGTTACAGGTTTCCATGTCAATTCATTTACATCTATTCCTGTTATGAGTAAATCAAAATATAAATTATGTGCACCCGTGTTCGGAAAATTTAGTTTGTATAATTCAGGATTAGTTGATTGAACTAAGAAGCCCTTCTCCATATTCCATATGTCAGCTGGACCGTCGAGCATGGGATTAAAACTAATAAGTGGCCTTGCGAATTCTACTTTTATACAAACATCATTATCTGATGCATTAGGATTAATGTAATACGTTACGCTACCTTCTGCAAAGTTACTAGTTTCTGGTACACCATACTTAGTTTTTAAATAACCCTCTGTATTACTTAATTCTACTTTATAAGGTGCATTACATATCGTTAATGCATCACTACGATTAACCGTTTTATTATTTTTATCTGTAATACTCAGAGTGATCATCCCATCTGCTGTTAGACCATCTTGTCCGTCTCCATCATCATCGCGCCATTTATTTTGTGCCACCAAGTCATTTAAGCTCACTGAATCAGATGATGGCTGGACTATCATTTCAATATCAGCCAGAGTATCCCCTACATTAGGTAACTTGATTGGCGCTACCAGTGATGAGGGATTATTTTGTGGTGTAAATATTCGACCGTCTGACAACTTAATAGTTAATAAGTCATCTGTGGTAGTCAATTTGGTAGTACCATCATCAAGCGTTAAATAGGGGGCTGTGCCTCGAATGGTATCCGATGTAGTGGCCGATAATGCCTGCGATTCCAATGAATACGGCAGTAACAACAACGGCGCCAGTACCAATTGAATTTTTAAAAATGATTTTGTAGATAATTTCAGAGATATAAATAAGTTTTGAGCAAACACTCGCCGAATAAAATTATTCGATAAATTTAAGACATAGGCTTGCCAAGTCTTGTGACAAAAATGATATTGCATTACGATTCATCCATCAAGTACATTGTTTTATTGTTTTGTTTTATTTTATATTTATTAGCTTGTTAAATAAGCTTGTTTTCCTAAATCGATGGAAGTATAGCCGTTAAAAAAATAGTTGGCTAGTTCTTGAGCTAGCTTTTTTGTAAAGAAATGTAAAGATAGAAATGATTCAGCTTTAGCAATAAGTCAATTTTTTAGCAAAATATAATGTTAAGTTTATGATAAATTAACTTTTTATTTTTAATACTTAATATCACTACTAACCGCCAAAACACAAAATCGCCAAACTGCCAGTTTGGCGCGTTAACCTAACTTAGTGATCATGCATTTTGATGTTGTGATAAGACAAGCATATTAACCTTATGGCGCTATAAGTATGTTTTGTTCTAAAATCTTTCAGGTAGACTATTGATTTTATTAAAGTTTTTAAATTTTATTTTTTAGCAAAATCAAACGTTTATTCAATTTAAACAAGTCAATGCTTTACCTTTCTATCTTCATCTTGCAAAATTCACTCATCTAGTTTACTTTACTGATACACTGAAAATTAAATAAATGATTAGAGCGTAAACATGACGATATCATTTAAAGAGCAGCAACAGCAAATTAGTTTTGTTAAGCAATTTTTTGCTGAGCAACTTGCCGAGCGTTTATCACTTATCGAAGTGCAAGCTCCGTTACTAAGTAAAGTTGGCGATGGTATTCAAGATAACCTTTCAGGTACTGAGCACGCAGTGCAAGTTAAGGTAAAAGCAATACCTAATGCACAATATGAAGTGGTACATTCACTAGCTAAATGGAAACGTAAAATCTTGAGCGATCACCATTTCAAAGTTGGCGAAGGAATCTACACTAATATGAAAGCATTACGCCCAGACGAGGAGCAACTTTCGCCAATTCACTCAGTTTATGTTGATCAGTGGGATTGGGAAAAAGTAATTCGTCCAGAAGATCGCAATTTAACTTATCTAAAACAAGCGGTCGAAAATATTTATGCTGCCATTAAAGCGACCGAAAAAATTGTTTCACAACAGTATCATCTTTCACAATTTTTACCCGAATCTATCACCTTTATCGATAGTGAGCAGTTATTAAAACGCTATCCAAATTTATCCCCAAAAGAGCGTGAAAACGCAATAACTAAAGAGCTTGGAGCTGTGTTTTTAATTGGTATTGGCGGTAAATTATCAAATAATGAAAAGCACGATGCTCGTGCACCTGATTATGATGACTGGAGCAGTGAAAACGATTTAGGATCTAATGGCTTAAATGGCGATATTTTAGTGTGGAATCCAATTTTGCATAGAGCATTGGAAATTTCATCAATGGGGATTCGTGTCAATCCAGAAACGTTAAAACGTCAATTAAAACTAACAAATGACGAAGATCGTTTAGAGCTTGCTTGGCATAAAGCATTAATTAATGGCGATTTGTTGCAAACCATTGGTGGTGGAATTGGGCAATCGCGTTTGGTTATGTTGCTTTTACAACAAAAACACATTGGTCAAGTACAATCAAGTGTATGGGACGAAGACGTTAAAGCAAATTACAGCCATTTGCTCTAGTCACAAACATATAAATATAGGGCATTACGCCCTATTTTTCTGCAAAAATTACATAATTAATTTTTAACAGGTCATTTACCTTCGACTGGTGTTGATTCGGTTGGGGTGTTTGTTGATGGTTCTGCTTTATCATTACGGCTCTCAGTTTCATCTTTTGTATTAGCTGTCTGAGTTTGTATTTGCGTTGCTAAACCATCCAAACGAACATAAACAATACGTTGTTGACCACGATCGCATGAACCAACAATTTTACCTTCAATTTGTTGTTCTGATTTATCAGATGGTTCAAGTTTTAACTGAAATTGTGAAGGATCAACACCGTTGTTTTTGATTTTTTCAGCAATATTAGCACTAATTTCATCACAATTTGAAGCTACAGCCAACATGGGTAAACTAAGTAAAAATATACCGATTAATTTTTTCATTTTCTTTCCCTTTTGACGGTTATTTGATTTTTGGATGCATTATAAAACTATCTATTAGTCTGTCTATCTTCTTTTAAGATGTACTTAAAAATAATCTGCCAGCATAATTGCAAATTTCAACAAATCTATCATTTTGTCGGTAATATTAAAGCAAATCGATTAACTTGATTTATTCACTGTACAATTTGATAAGTATTTAACAAACCTGTTAATAACTCAATAACATTTTAATTATTAAATAATTTTCTGAATGATTAAATATTAATCTGAACAATTTTTGAGTTAATTTGATAACAAAAAAAATCTTTTTTTACAATTCTTGTTGAAATTTACTATGAACTCTAACAATAAAAATGCTACCCAAAAAGCGATAATATAAGAGCAACTGATTACTTGTTACATAATGATATTATGTAAATTATAGAGCAGTAAAAAAAGCAATTAACCCAAAAATCACTCCTGGCGAATTAGCAATTGCTAGTGGCCAATCTTTCTTTTCTTGTAGCAGCCCATAGCAGACCCATAGCGAGCAGTTAATGGAAGCGGCCAATGGTTGAATTGGGTTTGTTTTCAATCCATGCAAATTATCGATGATTTGTGGAATATAAGAAACATACATCCCTAATGACGCCACTGTAGCGATAATACCTAAAATACGAAAAGCCTTAGATGAAAGATGCAAAATAGTCTCCTAATATCGTTTATGGTTTTCACCTGATGCTTGTAATTATAACGAATTAGAATAGTGGCAGTAAACTAACATATTTGGTTCAATGGTAAAGTATAGTTAAAAAAAGGTAAGTAATTAGCCAATTTTTAATTAATCCCTAATGTTATTTATAAGTGATTTTATATTTAATCATAATGTTATAAAAATTTTTCATTTGTTTGCATTGCGTTACAAAAGCAAATAACAAGGAAAAACTAATTTCAATAATTGGTTAAAAGGTGATATTTTGCTCAATTGCCTATTGAGCTTTTTTGAGTGTGGTTTATTTGCGGATAATTAAAAAAGGGACTTAAGATATTTATTCACTTTATGACTTAATAAGTACTGAATAAACC
>NZ_LZHB01000064.1:0-776 GCF_001690345.1 Gilliamella sp. Gris3-2 | reverse complement strand
CGGCATTTACGCTGGGGCTTTCCTAAATGTTTTAATCGTATCAAAAAGCTCGGCTATAAATGGAATCATAAACGGGTGTATCGGGTGTATTGCCAATTAAAGCTTAATCTCAGGATAAAGCGTAAACAGCGCATTCCTCCACGAAGCCCAGAAAGACTATCAGCACCCAATAAACAAGGTGAATGTTGGTCAATGGATTTTATGAGTGACAGTAGTCGTAATCAGCGTCGCTTTAGGACATTCAATGTTATCGATGACTTTAATCGTGAGGCGTTAGGGATTGATATTGCAGTAAGCTTACCAGCAGGAAGGATTACCCGTTACTTAGATAAACTGGCCGAATATCATGGGTATCCATTAAAAATACGGGTCGATAATGGGCCAGAATTTACAGGAAAAACCTTTATAAACTGGGCTAAATCACATAATATAACCATTGATTATATCCAGCCCGGTAGTCCTTATCAAAATTGTAACTATCCCCTAAAATAGTACAGCAAAAAAGAAGAAAATTCTCTATGATAAAAGAAAAGGGGATTTAATTATGAAAAAAATGACTGAACATCAAATTGTCGCTATTTTAAAAGAAGCTGAAGCGGGTATTCCGGTTAAAGAACTGTGCCGTAAATATGGCATGGGTAATTCAACTTTCTATAAATGGCGAGAAAAATACGGCGGAATGGAAACTTCGGATATCAAACGCTTAAAGGAGCTGGAGGCTGAAAATCGCAAGCTTAAGCAGATGTTTGCCGAACTGAGCTTAAAATCTCAGCTTC
>NZ_LZHB01000063.1:0-10053 GCF_001690345.1 Gilliamella sp. Gris3-2 | reverse complement strand
TAAATAAAATTTAAAAGGCTTGATATGATGATTAAATCTTAAAAAATAAAAGCAATTATTTTATTGTGGAATTTATCTTACTGATAATAAAAATTATCTAGATAAAACATGAAAAACTAAAGCCTCTTTCGAGGCTTTAGTTTTTATAAATATAGAAAAGTAATTTGTTATTACTTTATCCCAAATTCAGACCGATAAGCTTCAACTTGCGTTACTTGATCTTTTCGAGCTGGATCTTTATAGAGGTACTGGATTAAATCATCAAGCGTAATAATTGAAATTACATTGCAATGATAAGTTTGTTTAATTTCTTGAATTGCTGACAGTTCACCACGACCTTTTTCTTGACGATCTAGACAAATAAGTACGCCAGCAAGTTTAGATTGGTTATCTGCTAATATTTTCATCGATTCACGAATAGCAGTTCCGGCAGTAATAACATCATCGACCAACATAACGCGTTGTTGATAGATCGAACTACCTACTAAATTACCGCCTTCGCCATGATCTTTTGCTTCTTTACGGTTAAAGCAGTAAGGAATGTCAACATTATGATGTTCAGATAGTGCAACAACGGTTGATGAAACAATAGGGATACCTTTATAGGCTGGACCAAAAATGACATCGTACTCTAAATTAGCATCCATCAGTGCGGCTGCATAAAAACGACCTAATAAAGCCAGATCTTTACCTGTATTAAATAATCCTGCATTAAAGAAATAGGGACTTTTGCGTCCCGATTTCAAGGTGAATTCACCAAACTTTAATGCTTGCCTATTTAATGCAAATTCAATAAATTCACTTTTATATGATTTCATCGATCCTCTCCAATTAATCTTTTAAGGCCTGTTTTTGTGCATCAATAATAGTTTTGATGCCATTTTTTGCTAGCTCTAACAGTTTTAATAATTCGTCATGACTAAAAGGTTCGCCTTCAGCAGTGCCTTGCACTTCAATCATACGACCATCGTCAGTCATAACAACATTCATATCGGTTTCAGCGTTTGAATCTTCTATGTATTCTAAGTCACATACTGCTTGGTCATCGACAATACCGACAGAAACAGCAGCAACTAATGATTTAATTGGATTTTGCTTAATTTTACCATCTGCAACCATTTTGTTGATTGCATCATTTAGTGCTACACAAGCACCAGTAATTGACGCAGTTCGGGTACCACCATCTGCTTGAATAACATCGCAATCTAACGTGATAGTATATTCACCTAATAATTTAAGGTCGATCATTGCACGTAGTGAACGGGCAATAAGGCGTTGAATCTCCATAGTGCGACCGGTTTGTTTACCTTTAGCCGCTTCGCGTTGAGTTCGTGAATGGGTTGCACGAGGTAGCATTCCATACTCAGCAGTTACCCAACCTTGGTTTTGCCCCTTTAAAAAACGTGGCACACCTTCATCAATAGTGGCATTACAAAGTACTTTAGTTTCACCAAACTCAACTAATACAGAACCTTCTGCATGCTTAGTATAATGACGGGTTATTTTGATAGGGCGGACTTGTTCCGCAGATCGACCTGACGGGCGCATGCAATTCTCCAGATGTTACAATTAAAAAATATCTTTTTTGAGCTAATTATTTAGGGGGACATCAACAAGATAAGGTTGATGTTTAGCCTAAGCTAAGAGCATATTATACAGAATATGTGGTACAATGCCCAGCAAGTTTTTTACAAATTTAGGAAGCAATTATGATTTCCAGTATGACCGCCTATGCCAGAAAGGAGTTAAATCAATCGTGGGGAACCGCCTCATGGGAACTCCGATCAGTTAATCAACGTTATTTAGAAACCTATATCCGCCTACCAGAACAGTTTCGTTCACTTGAACCGATGATACGTGAACGACTCCGTAATCGTCTAACTCGTGGTAAAATCGAATGTAATTTACGTTTTGAATTAGATCCTGCAGCGCAAAATCAAGAACTTTCGTTAAATAAAGATCTTGCTAAGCAAATTTTAAATGCCGCTAATTGGGTTCAAACAGAGCATCAATCAGGACAAGTTAACCCAATTGATGTACTTCGTTGGCCAGGCGTATTGTCGGCAAAAGAACAAAATCTTGACAGCATATCACAAGAAATCCTAGCGTTACTTGATACAGCTATCGACGAGTTTAAAGCTGTTCGAGAACGTGAAGGTAAAGCGCTTAGTGATTTAATTGTTAAACGTTTAGAAGCCATTACCGTAGAAGTGGATAAGATTCGTAATTGGATGCCGCAAATACTTGAATGGCAAAAAGAACGTTTAAAAAGTAAATTGGCTGAAGCTAATATTGAACTGGATCATTCTCGCCTAGAGCAAGAAATAGTGATGGTTGCCCAGCGAATTGATGTTGCCGAAGAGCTTGATCGCCTAATGACACATGTTAAAGAAACTTATTCGATCTTAAAGAAAAACGAAGCGATAGGTCGTAGATTGGATTTTATGATGCAAGAGTTTAATCGAGAAACTAACACTATTGCCTCTAAATCAATTAATGCTGAAGTGACCGCCAGTGCAATTGAACTCAAAGTGCTTATTGAACAAATCAGAGAGCAAGTACAAAATATTGAATAATTTTATTATGTTAACACTTACTTATTAGTACATTCTTCCAATATAAATGTAATTTTCTTTGCATTTATATTGGAATTATCATTATCTTTTTATTTAATTGATCAGTTTAAAAGCTGTGTTAATTACAATAATTTCTTGCTTTGAGTGATTTAAAATACCAATAAAGCACAAGGCAAGCTGTACCTGTTGATAACAGATCGGCTGTTGGGGCAGCAGCCCAAACACCATCAAAACCCAAAAATAATGGTAAAATATAAAGTGCTGGTAACAAAATCAAAATTTGCCTTGAAAGACTTAATAAAATCGAAATTTTTGCCATACCAATACATTGGAAAAAGCTAGTGGTAACCATTTGAAAGCCAACAAAAATAAAAGAGAGTGTAGTAAATCGTAATGCAATAGCCGAAAGTTGCACTAAATCTTCCTCGGAACTAAAAGCTCGCACCAACATATCTGGAATAAAAAATCCTAATACAAAACCGAGCGAAGTTACAACCGTTGCTACTTTCACAGCATAAAAGAAAGTCTTTTTAACGCGATCATAATTTTTAGCACCATAATTATAACCAATAATAGGTTGCATACCTTGGTTGATACCAATGACAATCATAATCACTAAAGTAATAAGCCGGTTAGCATTAGAAAAAGCAGCAATTGAATCATCGCCCGACACATTAGCAAGTGGAGCATAACGATTAAGTTGCCAGTTAATAAACACTACAACGATTGATGCCGCCATTTGCATTGAAAAAGGCGATAAACCGATTGATATAACCGATTTTGCAATTGAAAAGTCCAACTTAAAATTACGACGATAAAGCTTAATATTACTATTCTTATTTAAAAAATGTTGCATAACAAACACAAAGCTAATCATCATCGACAACGTTGTTGCCATTGCAGCTCCACGCATCCCCCAGCCTAAACCAATAATGAAAATCGGTGCCAAAATAATGTTGGCAATCACACTGACAAACATAGTTACCATGGCTTTAAAAGGGTAACCACTTGCACGCATCATATTGTTGTAGTTAAAAGTGAGGGTCAAAAAGATACTACCAGGTAGAAAAATTTCTAAAAACTCTCTAGCATAAACATGGTTAACAGGGCTAGAACCGACAAAACGCAACACGGGATCAATAAAAATAAGCAGCATTGACAGCGTAAAACCACTCAGCAGCGCAGTTAGCATAAACGACGTACCAGCGACTTTTTCGGCCTTGTCGTTTTCACCACGACCTAAAAAAATTGAAATCCGACTGGCCGAACCGATTCCAACTAACATACCAATTGCCGCTGCTAAATTCATCACAGGTAAAATAAGACCAGCAGCACTTAACGCCTCGCGCCCGATCCAATGGCCAATAAAAATGCCATCAATAATATTATAAAGTGTATTAACAATCGTTCCAATCACTGCTGGCAGCGCATATTGCCAAAATAGTGCACTGATTTTTTTATTTTTAAAATCATTATAAACATCAATAGAGTGAGCCATTGCTTTTAATTTTCCGTTGATAAATATTGTAAAGAAGTTTCAGGTAACTATACGTTTCAGTATAAAAAGCATAATCATTATTTTACATTGATAATGATACCCCCAAATTGCTTGTTAGGTATATTAGCAAAATAATAAATTCAGTTTTCGATTTTTACTTATTTCTTAATTTTAATGATTATAACTGATAGCGATTATCTAAACCTTGCTATCTCGACTGCGCTTACGTGTAGTTAAAACTTGTCAAAAAGTTTCAGGTAACTATACGTTTCAGTATAGATTTATGCAATTTAACTGTGCTAGTTTAACAGACTGGCAAATTGTTAATAGCACTTTTTCAGCGCTTTGATAAAATAATGTCCTTAATGATTATAGCGATCCAATAGGAACCTCACCAATGAGCGTACAAATAGAAAAGATCATACTGCATAAATTAATTAGAAAAAGCGACACCGAAATTGAACTACAACTTCGTGACTCAATGCTCGACAACGAGCAAGCGGTTGTTAATCTAATTGAAGATATCAACCGCATCTATAATAACAAAAGCAAAGCCTATGGATTATTTAATAGCGAAAGCTTATTTGAACAATCACTAAAAGAACTACGGCTAGGCAATCAAGATTTTTTACATTTTAGCCAAGAATCCACCAAACAACTACGCAACGAACTTGCCAAATATCCTTTTGCAGAAGGAGGAACGGTGGTGTTTTGCCAATATCGTTATTTGGCGGTTGAATACTTAATTATTGCGGTGTTAAATAGTTGTTTAAGTATGTTAGTTAATGAAGACTTAGATATTAGCGAAACGCAATATCTAGACATTGACCATGCCGATATTATTGCCCGTATAGACATGACCGAATGGGAAACCCAAGCCGACTCAAAACGATATTTAACCTTTTTAAAAGGACGAGTAGGGCGAAAAGTATCTGACTTTTTTATGGACTACCTAGGTGCTAATGAAGGATTAGATGCGAAAGCACAAAACAAAACACTGGTTAAAGCGGTAGATGATTACTGCCAAGAAATGCAATTTGACAAACAAGACAAAACCAACGCACGTGAAAGCGTCTACAATTACTGTCAAGCTCAATTACAAGCTGGTGAAGAAATTGAACTAAAAAATCTAGCCAACGAACTACCAACAAGTGACGATAACAACTTTATTGAATTTGTCAAAAATAGTGAATACGATTTAGAAGACACATTCCCCGTTGATCGTAGTGCATTGCGCCAACTTAAAAAATTCTCGGGCAGCGGTGGCGGATTAACCTTAAGCTTCGATTCAAATTTGTTAGGTGAACGTATAAAATGGGATCCACAGACTGACTCACTGGTTATTAAAGGTGTACCGCCTAATTTGCGAGATCAGCTACAACGCAATAGCGGCTCGAACTAATTATCTGCTAATCATAAACTAACAACGTTATTAGGACAAAAAATGAAATACATTGGTGCACATGTAAGTGCAGCAGGTGGGGTAGATAACGCCCC
The DNA here is from genome assembly GCF_001690345.1 of Gilliamella sp. Gris3-2. Taxonomy (NCBI): domain Bacteria; kingdom Pseudomonadati; phylum Pseudomonadota; class Gammaproteobacteria; order Orbales; family Orbaceae; genus Gilliamella; species Gilliamella sp. Gris3-2. The sequence goes on along the minus strand of NZ_LZHB01000063.1, from coordinate 4,482 downwards.
GATAAATGCCTATCAAATTGGCGCAACCGCATTTGCGTTATTTACCAAAAATCAACGACAATGGCACGCCAAACCGCTTGAAACAGCCACCATCGACAGCTTTAAAAAACGCTGCGAAAAATATGGTTTTACCAGCAAACAAATTTTGCCACACGATAGTTACCTTATTAATTTAGGACACCCCGATAGTGAACAGCTTGAAAAATCACGCACTGCTTTTTTAGACGAAATGCAACGTTGTGAACAATTAGGATTAACATTACTCAATTTTCACCCCGGAAGCGATCTAAAACAAATATCGGTTGATGAATGCCTAGCACGCATTGCCGAATCGATAAACATTACGCTCGACAAAACACAAAATGTGGTTGCTGTTATCGAAAATACGGCTGGACAAGGCTCTAACTTAGGCTATAAATTTGAACATCTTGCGCAAATCATTGACCAAGTCGAAGACAAAAGCCGAGTTGGAGTTTGCATTGACACTTGCCACGCTTTTGCCGCTGGTTACGATTTACGTACCGAACAAGCTTGCCAAGAAACTTTTGCTGAGTTCGAAAAAATAGTCGGTTTTCAATACTTACGAGGCATGCACTTAAACGATGCTAAAAGCGAATTTGCTAGCCATGTCGATCGCCATCACAGTTTAGGCAAAGGCAATATTGGTGAAACTGCATTTAAATATATTATGCAAGATCCAAGAATTGACGAAATTCCTCTTATCTTAGAAACCATTGATCCTGATATTTGGACGCAAGAAATAAACTGGTTAAAGGAACAGGTAAATGCATAAAATTATTATATTTTTTATTTAGCTATAAACAAAGTGGGTAATGTTTACCCACAAATTAGGTTAAACATTGCATAAATGTTTAAACATGTTTCATTATTCCAATTGCGCTGCAAGTTCAATTATTTCCGGCAAAATATCCAAAATCAAAGCCAATTGTTGCATAACTAACAGATCATTATTTGTTTTATCATCATCAATTGAAACAGCCGAAATAGTTTCGATATAATCGGTGACGGATTTTTTAATAGCTTGGTATTCACCGTCGATCTTTTTAATGCTTAATAGATTAATAATATAGACCGACAAATCATCAAATAGATCGAAAGTTTGTTTTGAAAGAGGTTTATCGCGATGCGCACCTAAAGTCGAAAGATAGCTAATCAACGTATGATTAAGTGTTAACAAACGAAATCCCTGATCGATAACAACTGGATTCATATGCGGCTCTTTAGTCATCAAACTAATTAATGACGACAAATCTGCATTACTATCATGCGCCGCACGCCTAGCTAAACGATACATGACATCATTAGTTTTACCAGTCAAATACTGACGACCAATTAACGCTAAGTAATGGCTATCGTCATGGCAAACACGATCCACTAATTTAGGTAGATTTCTAAATTTCCAGTCAGGCCAAATAAAGCTCACAGCAAACCATGCAATAAAACAACCAATTAACGTTGCAATAATACGTGCGACCGCAACTTGAATACTACTTTCGCCAATTAAACTGAAACTAAAAAACACCAGTAACGTAATAAACGCAGTAGCATAAGCATATTGTGAATTCTTAAATAGAAAAAACAGCCAACCAGTGATAATAATCAACACCAACTGCTCAGGAACACTTGGAAATAAAAACGTCAACGGAATACCTACAATAATCCCTAGAATGGTACCGATTACGCGTAATTTTAACCGATATTTTGTAGTTGAATAGTTAGGTTGACACACAAACAAACTGGTTAAAATAATCCAATATCCATGCTGTAAATCGGAAAAATGAATCACCATATAACCAACAAAAAACACCACACACATACGAATTGCATGACGAAATAGTGCCGATTTTATGGTTAAATTGTTTCTAATCTTGGCAAAAATAGCATAAAAGCTGGTTAGTTCTTCATCGATTAATTGATTATCTTCTTCTGCTTTTGGCAAATGTTGCTCGGTATCAATATTAGCAAGTAACAGATCGATAGAAAGCAAATTTTGATGTAAACTCTTAAGCGCTTTAATCATCAGCATATCGCTTTTATGACTAGCATGATATTGATTAATAGCTTCTTCAAGATACGAAAAATAACGTGAAAACAGCGGATCATGTTGATAAGTTTGATTTAACTTAATTGTCATTGCCAATTGCGCACAAGCTTTCGCTTGCAAATTTAAAATACGAGCAAATCTAAATAAAATATCACTATGTTTAAAATGCACACTAAGCGCTTGATAATGTCCATGCGCTGAACTTGCTCGCTCATGAATATCTTGCGCGACAAAATAATAGCTTAGTAACTTTCTAATATAAGCTTGTCCACGATAGCTTTTCAAACGATTAAATAGTGAACGTTTTGTATTATTAAAAGCACTAATGAGTTGATTATTACTATTGTTTAATTGCAAAGTCTGTTTTTTAAAACCGTCAGACTCATCGGGATCAAACATCGCTGCCTTAGCGTCAAGATATTGTGCTAAATCAATAAAACACTGTGAAAGCGATTGTTGGGTTGTGCGAATAGGTTGAATGATCGATTCAATTAACGAAACAACATTATACCAAAGCGCACCTAACAGCAAAAAACAGGGCAAAGTGTAATTATCAGTAAACAAATTATGCCCAAGCATGGTATAGGCAGCAATTAAAAGTGATCCAAACGCAATCACACCGTAACGTTGCCCAAGCGAACCAAGCATGGTAAAAATAAATGTTGAAGAAACCAAACCGATAATAAAAAATGCAGGATAATCAAATAACAACTCGACTGAAAAAGTGGCAATAGTAAAACAGATCAATGTAAGAATTAAATTAATACAACGACTTAATAAACGAGTATCGATCTCAGTCAAACCAGCTGCCACAACACCAAGCGTAAGAGGAATAACTAGCGAGGTATACCCAAAATACCACGGAACTAAAGTCGAACCAGTTAAACTAATTAACATCCGAAGACTAAAAAGAAGATTACTGCTGTAAAAGACTTTACGTAAAGACAAAATAAATGTGTGCACGGTGTATTGGGTTTGGTGTATGTTCAAATAATAGCTACTAGAATACTATATTGTATCAATTAGGGAAAGAGATCAAAAAGTTGTTTCTTTTTAATAAAGATAAAAATATTAATAAAATCAATATCCTACCTGAACGATTTTAGAGTAAGAAACACGCTTTTGGCACCTCAATGTTAATAAGCCTGCCTTATTAGAGCGTCAAAATTTGCCAATAACGAAGTAAAGCTAGCACGCCAAACTGGGCTGTTGGGCGTGTTTGTGTTTTAGATGTTATCAGCAATATTAATCATTACGTAAAAGTCAAAAAGTCCTAAAGGTAACACCATATTTTTATTATAAAATTCACCTATCTATAAAACCGAATCGTTTTCATCTTTACATTTCTTTACAAAAAATCCGTCAAAAAACTAGCCAACTATTTCTAAAACGGTTATACTTTAACCGTTTTAGAAAGGTAAGCTTATTAAATAAGCGAATAATTATAAAAAATCGAAATAAAACAAAATATTACTTGACAGGTGGAGCAAAATGCAGTACCATTTTAGGCACAAGGCACAAGGCACAAGCACTGGCAAACTTATGTCTTAAATTTATCAAATAATCCTATTCGACGAGTTCTTGCGCAAAACTTATTTATATCTTCTAAATTATCTAAATTATCTAAATTATTACCGAAATTTCTCACAAAATTATTGCTAAAAATCCCATTGGCATTGTTGTTATTGCTGTGTTCATTAAAATCACAGGCATTATCGACCACGACAGCAGATAGCATTCAAGGTAGAGCATCCTATTTAGCCTTTGATGACCTCGTCATTAAAGTGACAGCAACAGATGACTTATTAGGTATTAATTTATCAAATAGTCGAAAATTCACACCACAAAGCCGCCTTTCATTATCGACAATCCAGATTAAGTTACCCGAGGTAAACCAAAGTTTTGCTGATATTAACATGACGACAGCGACATTATTTAGTTCATTGAATCTGAAGGAGTTAGTGGCACAAAGGAATAGGAGGGCGATGTTGATGAACAAGTGAGTGCCCCATTTTGGCGCAATAAATTAGCAGTAAACACATATTTTGGTGATGTTGTCAGCAATAAACACTATGCCAATCTATCAGTTGTTTGCGTTGTTCTTCAACCTTTAGCCTTCAATGCTTAGGGTGTCGGATAAGTTTAAATAATTTATTTAACAAATTATATGTTTGTTGGCGTGGGAATTTATTAGTAATGCTAGAAACTTATAAAAATAAAATATTATTTGATAAAGGAAATAAAATGAAGTATCCAAACCATTTAACTGCTGAACGTATTTTATTTTGCAATATATGTTTGCTTTTTTTTATTTTATGTAGTGCCTTTTATAGTAGTTATTCATTTGGGGTTAATCGTAGTGATGCAATAATACTTTCATCTAGCCCATTACCACCATTACCAGAACCGCCGCCGCC
>NZ_LZHB01000062.1:0-1577 GCF_001690345.1 Gilliamella sp. Gris3-2 | reverse complement strand
ATTCGGTTACTATTGCTATGAGTTGTGCCATTGTTGGCTTAAGCCGTTGTGCTTACTATTATCAACCTAAGTTACAGGATGATTCGGTGATTGTTTCGGTGTTGAATGCTATCACAGACCGGCATTTACGCTGGGGCTTTCCTAAATGCTTTAATCGTATCAAAAAGCTCGGCTATAAATGGAATCATAAACGGGTATATCGGGTGTATTGTGAATTAAAGCTTAATCTCAGGATAAAGCGTAAACAGCGCATTCCTCCACGAAGCCCAGAAAGGCTATCAGCACCCAATAAACAAGGTGAATGCTGGTCAATGGATTTTATGAGTGACAGTAGTCGTAATCAGCGTCGCTTTAGGACATTCAATGTCATCGATGACTTTAATCGTGAGGCGTTAGGGATTGATATTGCAGTAAGCTTACCAGCAGGAAGGATTACCCGTTACTTAGATAAACTGGCCGAATATCATGGGTATCCATTAAAAATACGGGTCGATAATGGGCCAGAATTTACCGGAAAAACCTTTATAAACTGGGCTAAATCACATGATATAACCATTGATTATATCCAGCCCGGTAGCCCTTATCAAAATGGCTATATTGAACGATTTAATCGTACCTATCGTACTGAAGTACTCGATTTATATCTTTTTAACAACTTAGCACAAGCAAGGAGAATAACCGAAGAATGGTTAACGATTTATAACACCGAAAGACCACATGAGGCATTAAATAACATGACACCGATTGAGTATAAAACACTAAAACAAGCAGCATGATTTTCTACGTGAGTTGTGTACTAAGTTTGGGGTATTTACACTCGTCCATTAAAATTTGCATAATTTTTTGTAATACAGTCAATAAACCAATTCATTCCTATATTCCTTTTTTAAATTAATTACTGAAATAAATTATTTGGGACGGCTATTTTAATGAAAAAAAAACGAAAATAAAACTGATTTTTATCGTTAAATTTTTTTATTTTTATTTTTTATCAATATTTACATTGCCTATAAGGCTGTTGATTTCAGGTTTTCATAAAGTGATAACTATGTTAGAATTATCGCTCAGTGGTTATTTATACCAGCTAACAGATTATAGAAAATAACACTGAGGCCCTCCATGAAAATAGTTGAAGTAAAACACCCTCTTGTACGTCATAAAATTGGATTAATGCGTGAACACGATATTAGCACCAAAGACTTTCGTGATCTTGCCAGTGAAGTTGGCAGTTTATTAACTTATGAAGCAACGGCTGATCTACCTACTGAAACAGTAACAATAGACGGTTGGTGTGGACCTGTTCAAGTAGAACGTATTAAGGGTAAAAAAATTACGGTTGTACCTATTTTGCGTGCCGGCTTAGGTATGATGGATGGTGTGCTTGAGCATGTGCCAAGTGCCCGTATTAGCGTTGTCGGGTTTTACCGTAACGAAGAAACGTTAGAACCTGTTCCTTATTTTCAAAAACTAACCTCGGATATTGAAGAGCGAATGGCTTTAGTTGTTGATCCAATGTTAGCAACAGGTGGGTCAATGGTGGCGACAATCGATTTACTTAAAAAAGCAGGTTGTAAAAA
>NZ_LZHB01000061.1:0-99037 GCF_001690345.1 Gilliamella sp. Gris3-2 | reverse complement strand
AAAATAAATTCGCCGCAAGATAATGCGGCGAGATTATCATTGTTATATTTATTTAAAAATATAGTTTATTTATTAAACCATTTTTTATAGATAGCATCTAACTCACCGTTAGCTTTTAATTTATCTATTGCTTGATCAAATTGGTTAAGTAATTTTTCGTTACCCTTACGGATAGCAATTCCTAAACCTTCACCAAAATAGTCGTGGTCAGTGATTTTATCGCTTAAAGCAACAATATCTGCCTCTTTGCTTAGCCATTCTCCAGCTACAATTGAGCTTGAAACTATTGCATCAATTCTCTTCGCTTTTAAATCTAAAATAGCGTACTGATAACTATCATAGCTAACTGCTTTCATATCTGGGAATTTATCACTTAAATATTTAGGATAAGTTGTTCCTTTTTGTAGACCAACTCGTTTACCTTTTAGTTGATCGAGACTAGTTAACGTATCTTTCAATGTAACAAATTGGATTGAGCTATCATCATAATAAATTTTAGTAAAATCAACTTGTTTTTGTCGTTCTGGCGTAATATCAATTCCGGCTATAGCGGCATCAATTCGACGAGTTTTTAAGCTAGGAATTAAACCATCAAATGATTGATTGACAATTTTGCATGAAACTTTTATTTCATCACAAATCTTATTAATCACATCAATATCAAAGCCGATGATTTCATTTTTTTCATTAGTAAATTCAAAAGGCGCATAAGTTGCTTCTGTTCCGATTGTTAAGGTGTCTGCTGCTTGAGCTACAAAAGCAGTTCCTGCAAGACAAATGGCTAGTAACGTTTTTTTCATATATCCACCTAATTTTATTTTAATTAATGTGACAAATAAGCTTTAAACTCTTCAGTTTTAGGATGAGCAAAACATTCGAGTTGTCCTCGCTCAATAATTTTACCTTGCTCCATATAAATTACTTGTGAAGCAATTTTGCGTGCAAAATCAACTTCATGCGTAACTATAATTTGTGTAATACCTGTTTGAGATAGCTCATTGATAATTTCGGCAATTTGCGATGTAATTGCTGGATCTAATGCTGCTGTAGGTTCATCGAATAATAATATTTGAGGTTCCATCATTAACGCTCTAGCAATAGCGACACGTTGCTGTTGTCCACCTGAGAGGTGAAGCGGGTAGCGTTGTGCCATATCATCAATTTGCAATCTTTGTAATATCGCCATTGCTTTATCGCAAGCTTCTTTTTTAGATAACTTTAATACTTGGCAAGGTGCTTCAATCAAATTTTCTAGTACCGTCAAATGCGGCCATAAATTATAGTTTTGAAATACCATGCCTACATTTTTACGGAGATGTCTAATTGTTGATTCACTGATTTTTTCAGAAAAATCAAAATGAGTGTTAGCAATAGTCATCTGCCCTGAACTAGGTATTTCAAGTAAATTAAAAACTTTTAATAAAGAGCTTTTTCCTGCTCCACTTTGACCAAGTAATACAATGGTTTCACCAAGTGGATAGCAGAGTGAAACATCATTTAAGGCCTGATGTTTACCATAAAAACAGTTAATATGGTTTAATTCAATATTCATTGTTAGTTATACATTTTTCTTGATGCTAAAGTTGATTAAATATTACTTTTTTCTGCATAAAAATGCAATCTAATTTATTAGACAAGTCCTCTTTTGTCTGGTTTTTATACTTAAAGATGCACTTTCCTGAAAGTTTTTATAATCTTTTGTTATTTAGGATGGTTATTGAGCATTAGATAAAATAGGAATTACAGGACCAAGATATCTAGGTTCTTTTTTTAGAATATAAAGATCAATAAATGCACTAACACGCGCAAACATTTCGCGAATACGGACTAACTTCATATTTTTAGGGGAGGGCACAGCAAAACATTGCGCTTGTATGTCTTGTGCAAGGGCAATAAAAATAGCTCGTTCGCAATGAAACTCTTGAGTGATAATAGTAAAATTATTTGCATCAAATACTTTATTGGCACGAACCACCGAATCGAAAGTTCTAAAACCAGCATAATCCAAAACGATCACATCGCTAGGAATTCCAGCTTTTATCAAATCCTTCTTCATAGTAATTGGTTCATTGTAGCTTAAAAGAGCGTTATCACCACTTAATAATAAATAATCAACTTTGTTTTGCCAATAAAGATCAATTGCTCCATCAATACGGTTACGATAAAAATCATTTAAGCCTCCTCCTCGAACATATTTCGATGTTCCAAGTACAACACCAATAGTTCGGTAAGGAAGTTTGTTTTCATCATGATAAATATAAGGAGCCGTTTTATAGCTGATCCAATAATCTAAACCTATAATAGCAGTTATTGAAATCAAGCTGAAACTAACAATATAAGCAATAAGCTTTTTTAATTTCATGCTAAAGCCACTTAAAAATAAATACCATTATTGGAAATAAAAAAGGTGCTGTCAATGAGGTCATAACACCACATAAAACTAATGATAACGAACTATACGCACCTTCGTTATAATCAACTTCAATACAACGGGCAGTGCCGACAGCATGTGAAACAGCACCGATAGCTAATCCTCTTGCTGGTGCTGATTTTATTTTTACTAAATTTAATATTTGATGTCCAAATATACCGCCTAATGTTCCAACTAATATCACGCATAATGCAGCTATTGACGGTACACCATCTTGATTACTTGCAATTGTTACTGCAATGGCAGTAGTAACAGATTTAGGTAGCACAGATGCAGCAATCTCAATACTTCCACCTAACCAAAATACAATACAAACACCGGTTATCATTGAAGCAAGCGATGCGGTAAAAGTAATAATCATTATTGACTTCCAACGAGCTTTAATTTGGGGAATAAGTTCATATAAAGGATAGGCGAGAGCAATAACAGAATAAGGCAAGAGGTCATTAATGATTTGTACGTTGTCAACGTATTGTGTATAGCTAGTGTTTGTTATCAGTAAAATTGGAATTAATACTATGACCGTAATTACTAGGGGATTAAATAACGGATTTTTTATTTTAAATGATATTTTTCTAATAATGAAGAAAACAAAAAGTGTTAATGGTAGCATCCATATCATGGCTGATTGACCTCACCTTTTGGTGATGAAATTGAATTTTTTGCTGCGACTTTATGACATTGTTCCGTTAAAAATGCAGTTAGAATCAATACAATAAGAGAACCACCTACACAGCCAAATATAATCGGAACCCAATTTTGTAATAAAAGTGAATAATTATCCATAATCCCCATTGCTGCAGGAATAAATAACAATGTCATGTAACGCATGAATAGATTACAGCTATTTTTGATCCAGCAAGTGGGAATTAACTGAAATGCAAGTAAGAAGAATAAGATCAATAAACCAATAATACTGCCAGGAATCATTATAGGTAGTATTTTAGAAATAATATTACCAACCCATAAACAAAGAGTTAATATGACCAATCCACGACCATAACTAAAAAGTGTATAGTATAAAGAATATAGTCTATGTCTGATGGTAGCGTGCTTAGCTAGAAAATGTTTCATAACGTAAATGCTATTAATCTTAATTATAAATTATGACGTTGCTAGTGTGACATAAAGTTATTTGTCTATATGATACGCTTGTCAAAATTAATTACCAACTAAATAATGGTAGTAATGATAAAGTTGTTTAATTAATGCTAGTTTTTCTGGTTGCTGAATATAAGTTTCAGCATATTGCTCTAATATTAATAAGTAATCTTGAATTTTTGGGGTGTTGAGTTTATCACGACAATAATCTTTCCAAATAATCTGTTCATGCTCTGTTAATGTTTGTGGGTAATTTCGCGCTTTATAACGAAAAAACAGTGTTGGTAAACGAGGATCATCAAACGTTAATGATAAACTATCTAATAGATGAATTGGAGTTGTTCGAATAGTTTCGCAGCGTAACTTATCTTGGTTATTTAGAAATTTTCCATAAATTTGAGAATCAACATCAGCGTTAATAGTATTAATAGGACTATTATTATCAATATTAAATAAAGACTGCATTTTATTTTGTAATAAATTTTGATTTTCTAACAATTTATGTTGGTTTATTAAACATTGCTCTATATCAATGTTAAACCGATTAGCATTTTCAGGTAATAATGTTTTTAATGGTGCAATAATAGGACATTTATTGGTATGAACCAATTTTAAAGGAATTCGTGATTCACCTAATTGTAGATCTTCAGTTTTGGTGTAGAGCCTTTCCTTTATTTGCTCAACGGGGAGATCGATTAAGAGATCTATATTACCAGTTAAATCGCAAATAACAGCGGCATTATTTTGTACTGGATGCCAAATTATAGGTGAAACTAAAGATAGATTACCACGATGGCTACCTAACATGCCTGATACATGAACTATTGGTGTCATATTAACTACATCAATAAGTTCAGCAACTTTATTTTTTTTACGTAATGAGAAAAAATAATTAAACAGTTTAGGTTGTTTTTCTTTTATTAATTTAGCCATTGCTATAGTTGCATAAACATCAGACATTGCATCGTGTGCATGTTCATGTTTAATGTTATTTGCTTTTGTTAGATGTTCTAAACGAAAACTTGGAAGGTTTTCATCATTAGTTGGCCAAATAATTCCTTCTGGTCTTAGCGCATAACAAGCACGAACTACATCAAGTAGATCCCATCTTGAATTGTTGTGTTGCCAACAATAAGTATAAGGGTCATAAAAATTACGATATAAAAGATTACGCGTTACTTCATCATCAAAACGAATATTGTTATAGCCTAAAATACAAGTATTAGGTTTGCTAAAAGTTTGATGAATTTGTCGAGTAAATTCAGCTTCACAAACTCCTTTGTTATTAGCTTCTTGAGGTGTTATGCCAGTAATTAGTACCGCTTCTGGATTGGGTAGATAATCTTGAGTTTGACAACAATATATAACCAAAGGATCTTCAATAATATTAAAATTCTCATCAGTTCGAATTCCAGCAAATTGAGCAGGGCGATCTAATGCAGGATGAGTTCCAAATGTTTCATAATCGTGGAAGTAAAAAGTTGGCTGTTCTTGGTTATTTTTCATTGTTCTTCTTTGCTCATAATTGTTCTTTTATTTATTTAAATTCAATAAGATATAATAAATTTTTGTTCATTTTTGTTTTTAGCTATTTAAGCGGTTTTTTATTTGTTCACTTGCAAATGTGTACAGATTGAGTACATAATTATATTTTTATATGTGTACAGAATGTAGAAAATAAAATGGCATTAAGTGATACAAAATTAAAATCAATATTAAATAAACCTTACACAGGGTTGCCTGAGTTAACCGATGGTGATGGTTTGGGAGTAAGAATATCACAAAAAGGAACAATTGCGTTTCAATTTCGTTATAGATGGAACGGAAAAGCTCAAAGAATGACAATAGGACGTTACCCATCATTATCGCTTAAAGATGCTAGGATTTTGGTCGGTGAGCTGAGAGACTTATACAATAAAGGAATCGACCCAAAAAAGCATAATCAAGCAAACAATACAGGTATGACTTTGAATGCTTGCCTTGATTATTGGATGGAAAAATATGTATCAACGCTTAGAGATAAAACTGCCACACTATATCAAGCCGTTGTATGCAAAAATCTTTATAATCAATTTCCTGATATACCAGTTAATGAGATACCTGTGCGTGACTGGGTCACTTTTTTTGAAAAGCAAGAACAAATTAATCTTAAAAGAGCCAGAACAATACTAGTGCAGGCTAAATCTGCAATAAATTGGTGTATTAGTCGTCAAGTTATAGACTCATGTGAGTTAATGAAATTAAGCCCTAAAAATATAGGCGTTAAAACTGAAATTGGTGATAGGGTATTAACATATAAAGAGTTGGCAAAAATATGGCTAGCAATTGAAAATAGCAGGGCATCAACAATAAATAAGCTTCTACATCAAATGCTAATGTTATGGGGGGCTAGAAATTCAGAATTACGACTTGCTTCTGTTGATGAATTTGATATGGGTGAATTGATTTGGACAGTTCCAAAGGAACATAGCAAAATGGGTAACGTAATAAGAAGACCTATTTTTGAACAAATTAGACCAATGGTTGAAAAATTACAAAATATGTTTAATGATAAAATGTTTCCCGGAACATCGTTAAATACCTCTATTACAATTTCAGCAGCTAATAGGTATGTAAGACGATTGCGTGAAAAATTAGATATGCCAGAATGGAGCTCCCATGATTTTAGAAGGACATTATCAACTAGATTATCAGAGGAGGGAGTTATGCCCCATATCACAGAAAGGATGTTAGGGCATGAACTTGGTGGTGTTATGGCTGTTTACAATAAACATGATTGGTTAGAAGATCAAAGAAAGGCATATGAATTATATGCTGATAAGATCCTTTGGCATATTAAACACGTTGATTAATTCCGCCATTATTAAACCAGTCAATTACCGCTTTTTTATTGTATCGCTTTGGATAATTCAATACAGCAGCAGGAAAACCTTTATTTTTTGTTAAATTATAAATTGTTGTCCTGCTTTTGATGCCAAACTTTTGCATGATTTCTTTTTCTTCGATTAAGTCATACATTTTATTTTTCTCCAGACTTTTACTTATACTGTATTTTTCGCCAAATTTGGCGTTAATTCATTAAAGGGGTATTCCCCCATTGGGGGATATTGTTTATTTATTTAACTCTGATGGTTTCTTCTCAACAATCTTCATAAATCCAACACCGAAATACTTAATATAAAGATCATTAATAAAAAAGAGCATTTCGTTAGCCATACCAAGTCTTTCTTCATCCCAGCTATCAAGTGCAGTATGCACCTCGTCTGCAATAATGCCGAATGCGTTAGCGGCTAAAGCTGACTGATTTAAAAGTGCACCAGCTATAAATGAGCTGAATTGATTGCGTATATCTTCATTAGAAAAGTTATTAAGTAAATTAGAATCATTTGTAACTGAAAAATCAGCACTTGGGTTATGCTTTTTTGCGAACAATATAAATTGCTGTCTTACCGCATTTGCCGCAACTTCATTTAATTCGCTGTTAATAATCATTTTAGTTAAGCTCATCTTTATGCCTCCTATTTAACATGTACGCATCAAGTTTGTTATTTTGTATTTTTCCATTAGTCGCTTTTACCTTGTGTTAATTGATACTCAATAGCAGAACGGAACCCTTGCGCAAACACATCAAAGATTTGTGCTGTATCGTTTTCAACATAGTTGTTTAAAGCTTTAATATTTGGGTCACGCACCAGTGAAAAATCTAGCTTATTTTTAACAACAAATTTTTCAAAACAAGTGTGAACAGTAAACATAAGATTATTCATTGGTTGATTCCTCCATTTTTATAAAAGCATTTTCTATAACACCTTTTAATATCAGTAATGCAGAACCGAATTGATTCATGGTTTCATCATCCACAGTAGTTAAATCGGCACAACGAAGCGTGTCAGCAATAGCGCCGATACCGTCATTTGCGATACTAAGCACTTCTCTTAATTCTTCTTTAGAGGCAGATGTTGAGAATAAATAATTAACTGGGTTATACATGGGTTATACCTCCATATATGATTTAATGGCTTTTATCCCGTTTTCGTTGTAACGAAAGTTGGTGACTTGCTTATCTGAATGTTCAGCTTTATCTAGCACAAAGATGCCGTTTTCCGCCGTCTTCAAATTGTACTTATTAGCAATTAGTCCCACCTTGTGACCTGATATTCCCAGTTGTGCACCGACTTCTTTTGCTGAATAAGTTTGTCCATCTAGAATAGGATAGGGGACAACAGAACCTGCGATTGGATTAATTAACTTAGCATAGATAGCTTGTTTTGATGGCGAACTCAAATTAGATAAGTGGCCACATAATTTTTCAGCAACGTTATAAACTTCTTTTATCGCTCTCGCTTTTCTTAATTCTGGTAACCCTGAGTTATCAATTTTTGGGGTAGGTGTAAGCTCGCCTTTTTTGTAATCCAAAAATACTTGGTTAACCGTCAACTGAAATTTTGGACTGATCCAACCGGCATAAGAAATGGCCAAAAGTTCATGGGCGAAAGTACCTTGATTAATACCGCCTTTTGTGACAGTGATTATTTCTTGACCGAAGGCAGAATTCTGCCTTAGCTCTTCAATAAGTTCTTGAGTAGACTTTGTGGCTAACCACGCTTTAGGTCTTTTAGCATCTTTGCCCCCACTGGCTTTATGCAAAGCATTAAGATTATATCGACCTTGCTCATCGGTCGTAATTGAGATTCCAGCTATTACTGGACAAGATAAATTGTTTTTGATACTATTTTTCATGGTTTCATTCCTAAGTTGTTGGTTTGATTTTCCCCTTTGATGGCGGTCTTAGGGGATCCACTTTTTGCCTTTTTCCTGATATCCACAAGTATTTGTGGAAATACTTCATATATGCAATTGAGATCACCCGTTTCTAAAAATCGATTATGAATCTTGGTTAAAGGTTCGATAGCATTTATGCATCGATTATTTAACTGCCTTATCACATTAGGGATTTCTTTTGCTGAGAAAAGAGCACTAAATAATGGCTTTTTCCCTTCACTAACCAAAAGAGATATAAATGGCTCATCTAAAAAACATCCTAAGCTGAAATTACTCATTTTTACTCCCACCCAACAGGTTTTGATAATTTTTCTAATTTACTTCTTATGTTTTCAATAACATCAGCAACCAACCACGCCGAGCTATTAATTTGATTATTGGCATAATCTCCGTCTGGTTTTGTTACTGTTAGAATTAACCCGACAACGCCTTTCAACTGCAATAATTGGCAATCAATTTCTTCATGCTCATCAGCGGTTAATTGAGTACATACATTCTTGTCGTCCATTTTTTACCTCATTTTTGTCTTGGTAAGTTATCTAAAGCTTCTAATGTCTCTTCTAACCGATCTGCTATCATCCACGCACAAGTGTTAACGTGGTCGTTTCTATTGTCGGAATCTGGGGATGTTGTTTCATTGATTAACATCGCCACAGCTTTCATTTGAATTAGCGTTTCTTGAATTCTTTCTCGTGACTCGTGATTTAATAAATAGGCAGTCTTCATTAGTAGCTCCTTATTGAGATTGATTTTTTATTAACCATTTGAATTAATTCAGATATGATGGTTATTAAACTAAAATAAAGTTGATAAAAGCAATGTTACAGTTAAAACTGTATTAAGTAAACAGCTAAAACTGTATTTTTAACTGTAATTAATCTAACCGATTATTTTTTAATCAATAAGGTGTTTTAAAGTTGTGGGGGGTTTAGGAATAAGAGATGCCAAGATCGCTGAATATTTGTTCCATTGCATTATGAGAATAAACGTCATAATCTTTTATATTATAACTTTCTTTTTCAACTAAAAAGTAAATTAATGGTGTTAATAGCTGCTTAAACTCAACCATTAACATCTGGTTTTCTTCAATTTTATTAAATATATAGGGTTTATCTGTTAGAAATTTTATATATTCATCAATACTATATTTATCAAGTAATTCTTTTAATTCTTCTAGCAGATAAATATTATTAGAGTTATCTTTTGCATCATAATTATCATTGGTTAATTCGTTAGCTATTTTTATGGTTACATCTACCCAAGATCCACTAAGTTCAGATATGAATATATCAATCGTTTCATCTGCTTTAGATAATAATTCATCTGTTGTTTCCATTAGGGCCATACTTTTTGCCATTAACCTTTTTACTTCTGCTGGTATATCTTTTGTAATAGATTTGTAAATCTTATCGTGGGACATTTCAGCATAAGCATGTTGTAATAGAGTTCTAACTTGTATTTCACATGGAGTGTCTTTGTTTATTGATATTCCATCATAATTAAAATTTTTTTTAGAATAAACAATATAATGTAGGGATTTATAGTCAAATATCCTAGGGTCATTTTTCCTCCAATCATCCAATTCCCTATCTTTTGAGTAGCACCAATCAGGACTATTTTCTATTATATTTTTTAATGCCATAACATGGCTTTCAAGAAGAACCACAAAACGAATACCTATCTTGTCTGTTATTTCTTCATAATTTCTTTTTTTACGTATAAATGCTTTTGCTAATAATGAGTTGATATCTTTTAATCTTGGATGATTTTCTCTGTATAACGGAATTTTTATTGCGTTCTCTACAAAATTTTCAGGTAATTTATTTACTATTCTAGACAAAACAAAATCACCCCATGCTTTAAACATGGGCATTTCTGATTCATATTTTTTCCTAAATTCATTCTGATCCATTTAGTTTTGGTTACTTAGATCGCCTTTAACTTTTATTGTAGTATATCCTTCATTATCTTTTAAACCAATTTTTATTAAATCATTAAAAGATTCTGATGGAGCTGTTATCTTAACATTTGTAGAAAAGTCTAACCTTCTAATTTTAAGTTTATTTTTTATAAGCGTTATATCTTTACTTATAGAAATAGTAGGGAAATCTTTATTTTTTAAGTAATTAATATAATCTTGGTTTAATTCTTTAGGGAAAAAATCTTCAGCAAACTTTAAAGGTTCTATGACTGTGTTTTGAGAAACTTTTAGTTCAATATGTAAAGCTTGTTGTAATTCAATTTTTTTAGAGTCAGGTAAATTTGTTTGTTTTATGAATTCAGTAGTTAATTCATAAAATTTTCTGGTATTTTGTTTACTGTCAGATGGAAGAGATAGACCTAAAAAATTAGAGTAAAAATATGTGGCTGCAGACTCTGTTTTTAATGACTTTATGTTACTATCAAAAAGATAAGCATATTCTTTGTCTTTAATAAAAACTCCAATTTTATATAATTTAGATGATGGTGTTAAAAAAACATTTTGTAAATAAGTTAGCATAACAGAACTTTCTTCTATTTTTTTGCTAAATCCTGATTGTTCATCAGCTTTTATTATAAAAATACACGGGATATTTATTGCAGTTATTGTTGCAGAAATAACAACTATCAATCCTCCAGGCCATTTAGCACTTGTATGAGCTGTGCTATATCTTTCTGCTATTTTTTTAGATACTGTAATAAATTTTTCATCCTCAACATGGTAACATTCTGAAGAATAATAATAACAGCTATCATCTGATTTTAATGCTATGTCCATCTTAATCGATTTTGATTCTTTACCCATGACCCTGATAATTCTATTTTGAAGATTTTTTAAACCATCAATAGGAAGAGTTGTAAGACAATCACTAACATTTGGTTGCTTTACAGTTTTATTTTCTGGTTTAAATACTTCATGAGTGATTATTTTTTTTATTTGTAAGTTTTCAAAACTGACATTCATTATATTTCGCTCCAAGTTTTTATTTTATCTCTATTTTAGTTATCTTTTGCGTCTGAATATTCTGTGTTCAACCATTGTACCAACTATTCTTATTTGCTGGGTTAGTGTACTCATTGTTGTATAGTCAGGATTTAACGGAATTAGCTCAAATTGCATTCTTTCATGTTCATCATATCCTAACTCTCGATATTTCTTGAACGTAGCTTCTGATTCGCCGTTCATTGCAACAACAAATTCACCAGGAATAGGTCTAACAGCTGGATCTATGATAACAACATCACCTTCTTTAAATTCTGGCTCCATTGAGTCGCCTTTTATTTGTAATGCAAATGCTTTATCTGATAACTCCAATGAAGTCATAATGTATTCAAATCCTGTTGAATCCCTTAATTCGCATGATTCAGTCCAAACTCCTGCTTGAACATAACTAATTAAAGGTACTTGGCGAGCCTTTAGCGCTATAGGCTCTACATTTTTTACTTCTTTCTCTTTTCCGCTTAATAACCACGCCATATCACATTTAAGAGCAACAGATATTTCATATAAATAGCGAGGTTTTTTTACTTCCCCACTTTCAATCGCTTGATAAGATTGTTGTTTTATTCCAACTTGTGAAGCTACTTGTTCCTGCGTTAAGTTCAATTCTTCTCGTCTAGCTCTAATTCGTTGACCAAGATTATTCATTTTTTAAAGTCCTCATTGTTATGGAAAAAATAATACAGATAAATCTGTAATTGACAAACAGTATAAACTGTTATGTAATACAGTAACAACTGTTAAATAAGCAGGGTTATATATGAGTATTGGAGAACGAATTAAACAAAAGAGAATTGAACTAAATCTAAGTCAATCTTTTTTAGCTAATTTAGTTGGTATGAAACAACAATCAATTAGTGATTTGGAATCAGGAAATATAAAAAAACCAAGGAATATTGTAGAAATAGCCAAGGCTCTGAGTTGTTCTGTTGAATGGCTGTATTACGGAAATGAAAATAAGCAATGAATAATGAAACAAATATTAATTATTGCTTACCCGAAACTTATTGCAAGGATGATGAAAAGTGGATCGCGGAAATGCTATCTAAGCTACCGCAGCGAGTTCGGAAAAGGGTGTCTGCTTTATATACAGATGTATTTGTAGCCGAATATAAAAAAGAGCCAATAGCACATAAAAAGGAGAATAAAGCTCGTAGAGAAGCCAATACAAGGCTTCGTAAATATGTAAAACGTTATTCAAGTGTAATGAGTTGTCAGGTCTGTGAGCCGCCAATAGTTACACTGTAACGAAAATCCTCAACATGTTTTGAGGTACTCATCAAGAGAGAGAAGCGGCTTTTGATGGGTAAGGGCGGGGGTGCTTGGTAGTTTAATAATACTACTGAGTATATATATTTTATTACTATTCCAAAGAAAGAATTATTTATATAGATCTTAATTATTATATATATAGGGGCATGAATGAAAGCTGAGATTATAGCAATACTAGCCAAGCAGTTTGACAAGACGACGGTATCGGATAAGCGGTTTTTTATGTCGGCATTGATTGCTAAGTTGAACCTAAATGGTTATGTGGTTGAGAAGGAGGCGAAGCATCCTTTCTTGGAAAATGCAAAGATCAACCTCAAGGTAAGTAAGAACGGTAAGTCTTGCTGGATTGAGCTTGATAACAAAAGCCCTCGTATTCGTTCACTGGAGCGTATTCAGTCACTAGGTGAACATGGTGAGCAAGGTTTTATTTTGTTGAGAAATAGTTTTTTATCTCAGCACAAAACGTTAGGCATTGATGTGGTTTCAGCGAGAAGGTAATCATGCTTAATATCACTCCAAATCACGCTCAAAAAAAGGGACTTGTTGAACTTCGTCAAAACTGGAAGGGATACCGCACATTCATGGTTAGTAGCCCAACAGGGAGCGGTAAAACGGGGCTTGCCGCATTCATAACTGATGGTTTTATTAATAACAATATGCGCGTGTTATTTATCGCTCCGTACACCGTTTTGATTGAACAAACAATGGCTCGTTTTGTTCAATACGGGATTGATGAAAATCTTATTTCTGTGATTTGGCAAAAGCACGAACTATATGACCCAAGAAAACCGATTCAGATAGCCAGTGCCGATACTTTGATTCGCCGTGAACTTCCTGCTGATGTCGATCTGATTATCATTGATGAAGCTCATTTAAAACGCAAAAAGTTACTGGCATACATCAAAGAAACATCAGCAAAGGTTATCGGGTTATCAGGAACACCTTTTGCAACATTCCTAGGGCAATATTACGAAAAACTCATAAAGCCAACCAGTATGAAAGAGTTAATACAACTTGGCGAGTTAAGCCCTTATGAATTCTATGCACCAACTAAACCCAACTTAAAAGGTGTTAAATCTCATAACACAGCAATGGGAAATGATTACAACGAAGATGAACTAGGCGAAATTATGTGCGGCGCTGATTTGGTGGGTGATTTAGTACAAAACTGGCTAGAACACGGCAATGACTTACCAACAGTTTGCTTTTGCGTCAATGTTAAGCACGCAAATTATGTCACTATCCAGTTTAAAAAATCGGGGATTAACGCTGAGGTTATGACGGCAAGCACTCCACAGGATGAGCGTAAATTAATTATTGAACGGTTTGAGTTGGGCATTACTAAAATCCTTGTCAATGTTGGTGTACTTGTTGCTGGTTTTGATAGTGATGTTCGATGTGTTATTTATGCCCGTCCAACGAAGTCAGAAATCAAATGGGTTCAGTGTATTGGTAGGGGACTTAGGACAGCGGAGGGAAAAGACAAGTGCGTTATTTTTGACCACAGCGGAACAGTTCACCGTTTAGGTTTTCCTGATGATATTGAGTATGACAAATTACCGTCAAAGGATGATGGTATGAAGGAAAATAAAATCCAAGAACGCCAAACTACCGAGAAAAAGCCAAAGGAATGCCCGTCTTGTAAATTTATGAAGCCTATTGGTGTTTATACATGCCCTAAATGCGGTTATGAGCCATTAGCTAATGAAGATGTTGAAACAGACGAAACCCGTAACATTCAAAAAATTAACAAAGGTAAGCGTACTGAGTATAGCCAATCAGAAAAGCAATCTTGGTGGTCTCAAATTTTGTTTTATCAGCATCAAGTAGCACAAACCAAAAATAAATCATTAAGCGATGGATGGTGCGCTCATGTTTACCGAAGCAAGTTTGGCGTGTGGCCAAGAAAGTTGAATTATTGCTTAAAAGAAATTGGTCCTGAGGTAAGAAATTTTATTTTAAGTAAACAAATTGCATACGCTAAAAGCCGTGGGGTATCAACACAAAAAATACAGCAAGACTTATCGTTAGCAACTGATGAAGTATTATTGGGCGGTCAAGTATGAGAACCGTGGACGCAATCAAGTATCACATTCCTGCTGTTTTAGCGCATTATAATTTGCCTCCAATCACTGGAGGTAAGCATTATCGTGGTGAATGCCCTATGTGCGGTAAGAAAAATCATTACCGCATGGATAACAGAGATAATAAGGGGACTTGGATTTGTAGTTGTGGCAATGGTGATATTTGGAAGCTATTGCAAACAACCCAGCAAAAAGATTTTAGAACGTTAGCGAAAGAAATCGATCTGCTGATCGGCAATTCATACACTAATAATAATCAACCTAAACAGTTAAAAAGCAATATAAATGAGCTTAGGAACAGGGTTATTAAGAAATTTAATAATCTTGAATCACTAAAAGGAACTCAGGCAGAAAAATACCTCAATAATCGTCATATTACGCTACCAGCTAATGTATGCAACATAAAGTATTCACCAAGCGAGGGAAAGGGAAATACTGCATTAAGTGCTATTTATGCATTAGCAACGGATCTTAACGGAAACCTGTGTTATCTGCATCGCACGTTATTAAATGGAGACAGTAAAGCAAACATTACCGCACCCAAGAAGCTAAATAGTTTACAAGATGAAAATTATTTGACTTATGCAAAGTCGGTAGCAATTCGATTATTTCCCGTTTCGTCAACGCTTGGAATTGCTGAGGGGATAGAAACAGCTTTGTCATGCTATCAAATTTATAGATGTCATACATGGTCTACTATCAATGCGGCATTTTTAGAAAAATTTATAGCACCACTTGGCGTTAAGCATCTGATGATTTTTGCTGATACTGATTGGAATTTAACAGGACAATCAGCCGCATTTAAATGCGCTAGAAATAACCTTTTATCGATACATAACGATGTTGAAAAGGTAACGATTAGATGGCCAGAAAAAGGTGATTTTAATGATGTGCTGATCCAGGGGCTAAAAGTTTATGAATGGGCGAGTTTAAAAGAGAAAAAAGGGGAGTAGGCGTGACTTATAAAATAACAAATGCAAAGCATAAAAAATATATCAAAGAATTCTATTCAGTCACTAAGTTTTTAGTTGTTGTCATTGTGATTGCGTTATTTTTGGGTGCGAGGTAGTGAAACGTGGTGACTAAAGCAGAATTAAAAATATTAGAAAAAGCATTTATGGCAGGATTAACAGGAACTTATTTTCAAAGCGAATCAAAGCTAGCCAAAAAATTAGTTGAGGACGGTCTGTTACAAGAGGTTACATCAGAGGAAATAACTTGTTTTGGGATGATGATAGTTAGGCATTTAAACTTAACTCTATTAGGTCATTTTATATATTGCGATAGTTGTGCAGAGGAGTAACTTAATGACAGCTGAACAAATTCTACAAAAATTAACTCGTAAATCAGCTCATTCATTTCTTCAGTTAGGTCAAACAGCTAGACGCATTGGAGAAAATAAGCGTCATCAGTTTTTAAAAGATGCTGTGCATTATGACCAGAATACAGGTATTTTTACGTCTACTTATAAAGAGGGTATCCATGTTAAAGGCATACATGACAAGCAAGGGCGGTTATTTATTGTTGTAAATAGCCGTAAATACGCTGCAGAACGACTGGCGTGGTTTTTAGTTACTAGCGAATGGCCAAAACGTAAAATCCAGCACAAAAATGGCAATATTGCAGATAATCGCTTTGATAATCTAGAAGAAGTTCGTGCAATTGAAAGGAAGATACCCAAGGTAACATTATCAGAGGGCGTGCATTATTCAGCATCAGATAATAAATGGGTTGCTATTGTTTATCGTAATCGGCAGCACTACAATTTGGGACGTTATACCAGTGAAAAAGCAGCAATAAAAGCGGTTGCAAGGTTTACCAAAAATCTGAATGAAGATGCGTTAAAAAACGAGAGTGCATACCATGCATTGGAGCAATTAAAGAATAAAAAGCAACTTGGTACCTGTATGTCACTGACAGCTTACCAACGCTTATTTATTGAAAATATTCTTACAGGTTGGGGAGCGTGGGCATATCAAGAGATAAAAGAAAGTAATGAGAATGTGATTGCTAAAATGATGATATCATCCTCCGATATTAGTAATACTGCGCTAGTTGATATTATTGATAGTTTATATAGCCAAGGATATAAGGGTAAAGAGTTATTCGAAAAAGCTAGTGATATTATTGCTTCATTAAAGCACCGCCACGCCGAACAATTAGCTGATGATGAAGCTTTAAAGGTGGACAAGCTTTTAATTGAAACATTCGGCAGAAACAGCCCTATTATCAAAATTGCGGTTAGCTATTATGTTTATGGTCACGCTATGTCAGATATAGCTAATTATCTCGAGAAAATAACAGATTTTAGACTAACTAACTATCAAGCAAGAAATAGAGTCAATTGGTGCTTAGATTACCTTAAAACGAGATTTTATCGAGCTTATCAATTTTTGGGAGAAAAATCGTAAAAATGCTTGAAATTATATGTGGCGCATGATATAAATGTGCTATATTCGACGCGAATAGTTGGATATAAGCCTTGTTAGAGATAACAGGGCTTTTTTTATTGCTTGCTACAACGTGGGAATGCTGACGTAGCAAACTGATAGAAAAATTCAGGGTAATGATAACAAATTCATTACAGAGCAATGTAATAAAGAAAGCCTCAATTAAGAGGCTTTTTATTATCAAGGTAAAATTTCACAGCATCAACAATAAGCTTAGCTTGTGATACATCTAGGTTTTTACTTGCTTGTTCAATTAATGCGATATCATCAACGTGTAGTTTGAAGCCTTTTACTTTAACTCCTCGTTTTTGGTCGCTTTTTTGATTAATTTCAACTCTTGTTAATGCCATGTTATCCGCCTTGATTTTTTAAAATTAAATTGTTATATTTAAGGTCATCGGAGAGGTTCCCCTCTCCTTTGAACTACTTTAGAATGCTGGGGAGCTAATCAAAAGTAGCAGAATTAAAATGAATATTTTCTTTTTCATTTTTCTTCTCCTTAAGCCCTCGTCTTAGGTCGGGGGTTTACCTTATCAAGTCCCTCACTTGATGCTTATTATTGTAAGTTAACTTACAATAAAAGTCAACACTATTTATCTAAAAATTTTAATTTTTATAGATTTATTACTGAATAAAATTATTAAATGAAGCCGCTTAATTGCGGTTTTTTTATGTCCAAATTTCACATATGTCGGCGACATTGATGTCGTCGAGTCGTAACTGCGCCTAAACTTCTGCCGTTTAGGTCTATTTATTTCCACAGAATCGACAGCAAAGCTAGACACACACATAACTACCAATAGCTAGTACGCTGTCACATCATTAACTCATATGAAGAATAATAACATGTATAAATCATCAATCATGGAATGGTTGCAATCGAATGCGCCATTAATTTATGGCGTCGTTTTATCCATCATCATAGCCTACGGTCGTTTAACGTATGATGGTGTGGGCGGACGTCGTAAATGGGTAGAAGCGTTATTGTGTGGTGCGTTATCATTAGCTGCTAGCAGTGGACTAGACTATTTTGGCTTACCAGTTAGTATGAATCCTTTTATTGGTGGTGCGATTGGATTTTTAGGGGTTGATAAATTACGTCAAATATCAAATTCAATGTTAAGAAAAAGGGTTGATAACAACGATGACCAAGCTAACTGAACATTTCACACTAGAAGAATTTACTCGCTCGACGACAGCTAGTAGATTAAAAATCAATAACTCTGTGCCTGCTGATTTAATGCCTAACGTGCAATTAACGGCTATTAAGCTGGAGTTGGTAAGAAAAGCTTTGGGTAAGCCAATCATTATCACGTCTGGATATCGCTGTCCTGCGCTAAATGCTAAAGTTGGCGGTGTAGCAACAAGCGCTCACACAAAGGGATTAGCGGTAGATTTTAAATCATCATTTGGTACGCCAAAAGAGATTTGCCAACGATTAATTGATGCTGGTGTGCAATTTGACAAACTGATACAGGAACACAATCAGTGGGTACATATCGGGTTCAGCCCAGCGAATAACCGTCGCATAGTATTAACTGCGGTCAAAAATGGTGGCAAAACTATTTATCTGAACGGTTTAAAATGAATAAAACATACACGACTATAGCGATTATTTTTGTTTTCATGATTTATATTATTATCAATCTACATTTAGATAATGAACGAATTCAAAAAACAAACGCTGAACTGTTCGGAAAAATCGAACAGTTGAACCAGGATATTGCTAAAAACAATCAAATTATAGCGCAACGAGAGCAAGAAAAAGCTCAAGACGCTATGTCAATTAAACAACTTCAAGAGCAAATGAAAGATGCGCTTAAAAATAATCAATGTGCTAATGAGTATATGCCTGACAGCGTTATTAATTGGATGCGGAACGGTAAAAACTAAGTACGTTTATCAATGCAATATCCCTGCATCACTAACACAGCCAAATAACGAGCCTCATATTGATAAACGAATCACGTGGGGACAGTGCCCTGTTTTGTACACTGAGTTATTAAACGAGCTTAGGCAGTGCAATGCGGATAAAAAAGCAATAATGGAGGTTAGTAATAAGAAATATAAACCCCTTAACTTTTTGTGGAAATAAAATATAATTTAACAAATCTATTCAGTGAGGAGTTAAATTATGGAACTAGAAAATAAGACTAAGACGAAAGCAATGGGAAATTGTCCTTATTGTGGAAATCGTGTTTCAGCAATAGTTATTGAGGAAAATATATTAAGAAGGGATAAATGCGAATGCCCTTCTTGTCATGAGGTTATTTATGTTTGTCGATGGCCTGGTTGTCATAATTATACTGTTGGAGGGGATTTTTATGATGATGAACTTTGTCCTAAATGCGGTAAAGATATTTTTGACTCAACAACCAATCTAGCAAAAGTAGCAGCGGGAATTATAACAGCAGAGTTTATTAGAAAGAACATGAAAAAATAATAGAATATATTCTCAATCAAACCGCTTAATTGCGGTTTTTTTATGTCTGAAATTTGCCATCACACGGCAAACACACGGCAATTAACAACAGTGTTCGTTCTTACACTTATATTTCAAATCCAAGCGAGTTATAGGAGATATTAATGCAAAATTTTAAAACAATTCTAGACGCCGCTATTAAAGCTCGAAACCATGCAATAAGTAATTCAATGCTAGATTCAGCTATATCAACACACAAAAGTGATGCAAGAATGACTGAATACAAAGTTAGATGCGCTACTACTTTAATTCGCTATTTAACGAAGCCATCAATGTCTTTATGGGATTCTAATAGTAAATTAAAAGAGTATCTAGCAACCAATCAACTACTATGATAAATGTATACAACAATCAACGATGGCGTAAAGCCAGACAAACATATCTACAGAGCAATCCATTTTGTGTTATGTGTAGGAAGCAAGGCAGATATGAACCAGCTACAGCAGTAGACCACATTATCCCCCATAAGTTAGAACAAGCATTAATATCGAAAGACCCAATAAAGATAAAGAAAGCCCAAAAGCTATTTTGGGATTCATCAAACTATCAAGGATTATGTAGTACTCATCACTCAAGCACTAAACAACGTATTGAGAATAAAGGTACAGAAATAGGATGCGATGTTAATGGTATGCCCTATGGTGGGCATTGGGTTGACTGTAAAAAATAAACCATTATTTTATAACAAGTTATCAAAAAATCATAAATAAGGGGAGGGGGTGGTAAATTTCTACAACTTTTGGTCGTCCAAACCGCCCACCCTCATTCATTTTAACGCTAACCCGATTTTTTTAGTTTTTTTTAGGATTGATTATGACCGCAAAAAAGAAAACACGCTCAGATAGCACTACGGCGGTTATCAGGGCAATGGATAATGCCGCTAAAAATACAATTGAACCACCAGAACATGCAGGGTTGACGGCTAAAGCTCGTCCTTTTTGGGATGCTAACATTAAATCGAAATCGTTAGATTTATGGACGGATACCGACCTTATTGAATGTGCTGATTTATGTAATAACCAGTTAAGAATTCTCGAATTAAGGAAAGAGCTGGCTAAAGAGAATAAAAAAACTGGCGAAGAACGAAACTCTAACGAGATAAAACGAATTGATAAGCAGATTACTGATTTGGGTCGGTTAGTTGCCGCACAAAAAAGAAATCTGCAAATACACTCTCACGCAACAAACGGCGAATCACGAGATCAAGTTAATCATAATAAAAACGAGCAAGAAGCTAGAAGATATTTGGGTAAACATGATGATGGCTTGCTTGCCACTCCCATACATTAAGGTGGACTATGACGAGAGGTGAAAAAGTAATTGCTTTTATTGAGCGATATTGCCGAGTCCCCGACGGCGAACACCTTGGTGAGCCGATGCAATTGGCTGATTTCCAGAAAAGGTTCATTTTAGATATTTATGATAATCCGCATGGCACTAACTCGGCATACCTCAGTATTGCGAGGAAGAACGGCAAGACAGGTTTAATTGCTGGGCTATTATTGGCGCACTTAGTTGGACCAGAAGCCGTACAGAATTCGCAAATCGTAAGCGGAGCAATGAGCCGAGAACAAGCTGCAATAGTCTTTGATTTAGCTGTTAAAATCGTGAATTTAAACCCTGAACTACAAAGAATTGTAAGGGTTGTACCAAGTGGGAAAAGACTTTATGGTTTAATTTGTAACGTTGAATATAAAGCGTTAGCCGCTGAAGGAAAAACGGCACATGGACTATCGCCAATTCTTGCTATCTTGGATGAGGTAGGGCAAATAGTTGGACCAAGAAGCGATTTTGTTGACGCAATTACAACATCACAAGGGGCACATAAAGCACCATTACTCATTGCGATTAGCACACAAGCGGCTAATGATGCGGATTTATTTAGTGTGTGGCTTGATGATGCAAAAAATTCTAACGATCCGCATATTGTTTCCCATGTGTATTCTGCTGAAAAAAATGCTGATGTATTGGATGAAGAAGCTTGGAAAGCAGCAAACCCAGCCCTTGGTCTGTTTCGTTCCTATGATGATTTGAAGCGGCTTGCTAATGCCGCTAATCGAATGCCGAGCGAAGAAAACAAGTTCAGAAATTTAAACTTAAATCAAAGGGTATCCGTCGTTAGTCCTTTTGTATCTCGCAATGTTTGGGAATCTTGCTCAGCCAAGCCGACGTCAGAAGATATCATTAGTTTTGCGGGGCTTGATTTATCACAAAAGAATGACTTAACCGCATTCGTTGTTATATCAAAAACAAGTGATGGGCACTGGAACGTTCACCCGTATTTTTGGGCAACAGAAGTTGGCATACATGATCGTTCAAAACGGGACAGAGTGCCATACGATGTGTGGGCTAAACAAGGTTACTTAAGAACAACGCCACGGGCATCTATTGATTATGAGTATCTAGTTAAAGAACTAGATGAAATCATCCAAGAATATAACATTTCAGCTATCGCCTTTGACCGATATCACATTGACTTTTTAATCAAGGAATTTGAGCGAATTAATGCCAACCCACCGTTAGTTAAGTTCGGGCAAGGTTTTAAAGATATGACGCCTGCCTTGTCGATTTTAGAAGATGAGCTTTTAAATGGAACTATCCGACACGGTAACCATCCAATATTAACTATGTGTGCTGCTAATGCTGTTGTTACAAGGGATGAAGCGGACAATAGGAAGTTCGATAAGCACAAAGCAACAGGACGGATAGACGGAATGCAAGCGTTAGCTATGGCTTTTGGTGTAACAAATAAAGAAGATGAGTTGGAAAACAATTTATCAGATCACATCCTAAACGTAGGAATACGGTCCTTATAATGAATATTTTTAATTTATTTAAACGTAAATCGCAGGGCGTTACCACCTCTCAAGAGGTACCCAATTACATCGGTCTTTCACTAGATACTTACGCGGGTCGCAGAGTTAGCCCGGCCCTAGCTATGCAGTTAACGGCGGTATTCGGTTGCGTGAGAGTGCTAACGGAATCGGTTGGAATGTTACCTTGTTTTTTATATCAAGCGACCGATAACGGGCGAAAGAAAGCACCTAAAGAAAAACTGTACTCGCTTTTGTACGTTGCACCAAATAACTATATGACACCGCAGGAGTTTTGGGAGTATCTAATCGGTTGCCTTTGTTTGCGGGGTAACTTTTACGCTTACAAAGTTAAAGTATTCGGTGAGGTCGTTGAGCTACTCCCGCTTTTACCTGGTAGCGTACAGCCCAAGCTTAATGAGAAATGGGAGCCTGTTTATCAAGTCACATTCCCCGACGGCTCTTGTGATGTTTTATCCCAAGAGGAAATTTGGCATGTACGCACATTCTCAATGGATTCTTTAGTTGGACTAAGCCCTATTAGTTATGCACGGCACGCTATAGGGTTAGGTTTAGCAACGGAAGAACACGGCTCCAGACTGTTCAGTAATGGTGCGGTATCAAGCGGTGTATTACAAACTGACCAAGTGTTAACTGATGAAGCGTACAAACGATTAAAAGACAATTTTCAAGAGCGCCATCAAGGTTTATCAAATGCACATAAGCCAATGATTCTAGAAATGGGTTTAAAGTGGAACAACATCAGTATGTCTGCCGAGGATGCCCAATTTCTAGAAACACGTAAATTTCAATTAGAGGAAATATGCAGAATATTCCGAGTGCCGATGCACATGGTGCAAAACACAGACAGGGCGACATTCAATAATATTGAAAATCTCGGCATGGGTTTTGTTAACTACTCATTAGTGCCATATCTAACACGTATTGAACAGCGCATAAATGTTGGTCTGGTTAACAAAGAAAAGCGAGGGCAGTTTTATGCCAAATTCAATGTAGGAGCTTTATTGCGTGGCGATATGAAATCACGTTATGAATCGTACGCCACAGGTATTAACTGGGGCATTTTGTCACCGAATGAGTGCCGAGATTTGGAAGAGCGTAACCCTAGAGAGGGTGGAGACATCTATCTAACCCCAATGAATATGACTACTAAACCACAGGATAATAACAAAAATGCTAAACAAAAAGAGACTTGATATACCCTTTGAAATTAAGTCAATCAGTGATACAGGTGCGTTTACGGGCTACGGCTCGGTGTTCGGCGTAAAAGATAGTTATTCCGATATTGTGATTAAAGGTGCTTTTGCAAATTCGCTTAATAAGTGGAAAGAAAAAGGACGTTTACCCGCACTCCTTTGGCAGCACAAGATGGACGAACCTATCGGCTATTACACAAAAATGGTTGAGGACGATAACGGATTATACCTTGAGGGGCAGTTATTAATTGATGATGATCCACTCGCAAAACGAGCACATGCTCATATGAAAGCAAAATCATTATCGGGATTGTCAATTGGCTATATATTAAACGATTATGATTATGACAAGGAAAAATCTGCATTCATTTTAAAGGATATTGACCTTTGGGAGGTTTCCGTTGTCACGTTCCCTGCCAATGATGAAGCAATGATTGATAACGTAAAAAGTATTTTCGAAAGTGGTGATATACCGCCGCCGAAAGAAATAGAAAGAGTACTGCGTGACGTTGGACTCTCCAGAACTCAGGCAAAGGCGTTCATGTCTGAGGGATACTCTTCACTAAAACAGCGAGACGTTAGTAATAGCGAAGAAAACGCATTAAACATTTTAAAATCCATTTTTAATTAGGAGATTATATATTATGGCAGTAGATCAAAAAGATGTTGAACTTGTCGCGCAAGAAATTAAAAATCAATTTGAACAATTCAAAGCAACTAATGACAAACGACTAGATGCAATTGAACAAGAAAAAGCAGCATTGGCGGGGAAAGTAGAATCTCAGAACGCAAAATTATCAGAATTAGATAATATAAAAACTGCGCTAGAAAACGAACTAAAAGAGGTCAAACGTCCCATAGGTGGCAACAAACAAGCAACAGCACATAAAGAAGCGTTTGCCATGTTCATCCGCAAAGGTGACGAACAAGGATTAGCCGAACTGGAACGAAAAGCAATGCAAACTGGCGTTGATGCTGACGGTGGTTTTGCAGTACCAGAAGAACTAAATACTGATATTTTAGCCGCATTGCGTGATGAAGTTGTGATGCGTCAAGAATGTACGGTAATGACGGTTGGCACACCTGATTGGAAAAAACTAACAAACAAAGGCAGCATTGCTAGTGGTTGGGTTGGTGAAACCGATGAGCGAACAGAAACAGGAACACCAAAACTCGGTGTTATTTCTCCTGTCTGGGGTGAAATCTACGGTAACCCATACGCCACGCAAACCATGCTTGATGATGCCTTTTTTAATGTTGAATCTTTTATTGTGAATGAGCTTTCTCAAGAGTTTGCAGAAAAAGAAGAAGAGGCATTTACACTCGGTGACGGAAATAAAAAACCGAAAGGCTTTTTAGCTTACGAAACTACAGCGCAAGCAGATAAAGATCGTGACTGGGGTAAATTACAAAACGTTGTAGCTGGTGCGGCGAATTTAACAACTGATGATATTGTGAAGTTAACTTACACACTGCGTAAGGTCTATCGTGCAGGTGCTAAATTTATGATGAACAATCAATCATTGTTAGCGGTTCGTTTACTAAAAGACTCTAACGGTAATTACATCTGGCAACCGGGCTTACAAGTTGGCCAACCATCACTATTATCGGGTTTTGCTGTTGCTGAAAATGAGCAAATGCCTGATATCGGCGACAGCTCAGGTAAAGCACCAATTGCGTTTGGTAACTTCAAACGCGGCTTTTATATCTTTGATCGCATTGGTATTCGTATGTTACGAGACCCATACACTAAGAAGCCATTTGTTGGATTCTATACAACCAAACGTGTTGGCTCTATGTTGAATGATAGCAATGCTATTAAAGTGTTAACTATGCCAGCAGTTCAATCACGTTCAGCAAAATCTTAACTGAAATGACAAGGCCCTTTATTAAATAAAGGGCTTAGAGGTTTTTATGTCTACCATAACTTATAAATTTCCAACGCTAGATGAAATCAAAAACCAATGTCGAATTGATAATGATGATGAAGACAATTTATTAAATATATATTTAAAGGCCGCAATTAGTAGAGCACAGAATTACACCAACCGTATATTTTATGAGGATGAAATACCGGCTGACGCATGTCCATCAGCCATGTTAGTTGAACCAGATGTAAAAATTGCAATTTTGTTGGCTGTGGGGTATTGGTATCAACAACGTGAAGATGTTGCTAACGAACAGTTATATTCTATTCCTCTTGGCTTCAATGCCTTATTAAACTCTTACAGGTATATACCAATATGATTAGAGCGGCAGGCAAACGAAATCAAAAAATATTGATTCGCCGAAGGTTTGATATCCCCGTTGGTTTTAGTGATGTAGATCCTGAATACTCAAAAGGTTTTTACAAATGGGCTAAAGTCACACAACCGAACTTTGCAACCTATTTTAATTCAATTCAGACCGAGAATGTAATCACTCATTATTTCGAAATAATTGCCAACGACGGGATGCCAATATCTGTTGATTATGAAATTGTTTGGAACGGTTCAGTTTATCGAATTAAACGATGTCGTTGGTTAGATCAGTTAAAAAAATATCTTTTACTTGAATGTGAGGAGTTTGCACTAAATGAATGATTACAACGTTCATGTTGATTTTAAATTAACCGAAGTGGCTGAACTTGACCGAAAAAAATTGCGTAAAACCTTCGTCAAAATCGGTAGAAAAATTCAAGCAACATCACGCTCATTAGTCAGTAAAAAACAGGTTTCCAAAAGTGGTGAATATCCGGGATATCGAAGTGGTAAGTTGAGTCGTTCTATCGGTTATAAAGTGCCTCGTCCTACATCACGGCGACCAGGACTCATGGTTATTGTGATGCCGAATGTTAAAGGCGGAAACAATATGGAAAAGCTAATGGGTCCGTATTATCCAGCATTTTTATTTTATGGCGTTAGGCGTAATGCCAAACGCGGGAAAAGCCATAAAAAAGGAGCATCAGGTGGAACGCCTTGGCGCATTGCACCACGTAAAAACTTTATGATTGATGCGTTAAATAAAGAATCATCATGGAGTAAATACACGCTAGCTAAAGAGCTAGTCAACTCAATGAAGCAGGTTAAACAATGAAATTATCACATATCGTCCACACATTGCGCCATTTTAGCCCTAGCTTTGAAGGTCGTGTTGGGGGCGCTGCTGAATTTTCAGCTATTAAAGATACAGCATTTTTAAAATTACCTGCCGCTTATGTGGTTCCGCTTGATGATAGAGCAGAAGATAACAAGTCACAAACTGACTATTGGCAAAATGTGACTGAGGGGTTTGGGGTTATTGTTGTATTAAAGCCGCTTGATGAGCGAGGGCAACACGAAGCATACGACATTGTTGAAAATATCAAAGTTGAACTGTGGCGAGCATTGCTGGGTTATGAACCTTCACCTGCGCATTATCCTATTCAATATGATGGTGGTGATTTACTTGATTTAGATCGAGGGAGAATTTTTTATCAATTTAATTTTAGCGCAGTGCGGGAAGTTGGGTTTGAGGATACTCGACAATATTTTGATTTAAATGCTATTGATAACCCAATTCCTGATCCTGATTGGCAACCCGATCCAAACAAACCTGATATTACTGAACCTCCGCAGTATAACCCGCTAAACATCGGCGACTTTGATACTTTAGCAGGGACTGTTAATGAACAGGATTCAAAGGTAACCGTTAATTTTGAACACAATAATATCTATGAGGGCAATAATGATAATTAGACCAGTGAGTGGCAAGCAGGTATATGACCCCAATAGCGGGGATTATTTACCAGCAGACGGTCGTAATGTTGAGTTTAACCAATACTGGGCTAGACGACTAACAAATAATGATGTTGAAGAAGTTACAAACATCAAAGTAAAACAAGAAAAAAGGGTAGCTAAAAATGACAATTAGTTTTAATAACATTCCTAGCAATATAAAAGTGCCGCTATTCTATGCTGAAGTGGATTCATCAGCGGCTAATACAATTCAAGATAGTGGTGCTTCATTAATCATTGCGTATCCATTGGCTGAAAGTCTAATTGAGCGTAATAAACTTACTATTATGCCAACAGCAGATCACGCTAAAAAACTCGCAGGACGAGGCAGTCAATTATCTAGAATGGTTGAAGCCTATCGCAATATTGATAATTTTGGTGAACTTTTTGTCATCGCTGTAGATGAACCCACAGCAGGCTCGAATGCGTCGGGTACTATCCAAATATCAGGTATAGCAGAAGAAACAGGCACATTAAGTTTCTATATCGGCAACAGTAAAATTCAATCACGAGTAACCGTCTCTGATACTGCAGAAAGCATAGCAAACGGATTATATAATGCGATTAATACTCATCTTGATTTACCTGTTACCGCAACCGTGACGAATAGCACAATAACGCTAACAGCTAAAAACAAAGGGTTGAGTGGCAATGACATTCCTTTGTGCTTTAACTACTATGGCACAATCGGTGGAGAAGAAACCCCAGACGGTTTAAATATTGTTATCACTCAAATGCATGGTGGAACTGGCACTCCAGATTTAACGCCGGTTATTGCTGCCATGGGTGACAAACTCCTTGATTTTATCGCATTCCCATTTAATGACTTATCATCTTTGGCAACATTTAATCATGAAATGGATGATACTACGGGTAGATGGAGCTATGCGCGCCAATTATATGGACACGCTTATACCGCTAAAAAAGGTGATTTATCTGAGCTTGTCGAATTTGGTGATAAATTAAATTACCAACATATTACTGTTGCCGGTTATGAGAAAACCATCCAAACGGGTATTGATGAATTAGTTGCGATGCGAACTGCTCGTAATGCTGTATTTATTCGTAACGATCCTGCTCGCCCAACGCAAACTGGATTATTAAATGGTGCATTGCCAGCATCCGATAGTCACCAATTCACGCTTACAGAACAACAATCATTATTAAGTCACGGCATTGCGACAGCATATGTTTCTAGTGGTAATTTATTAATTCAGCGAGATATCACCACATATCAACGTAACAGTTACGGCATTGCGGATAATAGCTATCTTGATAGTGAAACACTTCATACACTTGCATATGTATTACGTAAATTACGTAGCGTGATCACATCGAAATACCCACGTCATAAACTGGCTAACGACGGTACACGATTTGGTGCTGGACAAGCAATTATCACACCCGCAGTAGCTAAGGCGGAAATTAATGCAACATATCGTCAATTAGAATTACTAGGCTTAGTTGAAAATTTTGATGTGTTCAAGAAGAACTTAATTGTTGAACGAAATGTTAACGACCCAAATCGATTGGATGTGCTATTCCCACCCGATCTCGTTAATCAACTACGCGTTTTTGCTGTGTTAGCACAGTTTAGATTGCAATATCCAGAGGAGAAAAACTAATGACACAACGACGTATTGCAGGAACAACTTACATTAAAGTTGATTCTATCCAGTTATCGTTAACGGGCGGTATTGAAGTCCCAATGAATACTAACGTTAAAGAAAGTATTTTGGGGTTAGATAATAGCGTTCACTACAAAGAAACGTTCCGAGCTCCGTACATTAAAGGGACATTTAAAGTACCGAGTGATTTTCCAATCGATAAGTTAATGTCTAGTGATTCAATGACCGTTACCGCAGAATTGGCCAACGGTAAAGTTTACGTTTTGTCTAATGCCTGGGCTGAAGGTGAAGTCAATCACAATGCCGAAGAAGGTACAGCAGAAATCGAATTTCACGGTGAAGAAGGATTTTATCAATAATGAAAGAAATTAAATTATCACAGCCGATTATGGCACACGGCAATGAGTTACATGTACTTGAATTAAAAGAGCCTACCGTTAAAGATATCAAAAAATTAGGCTTTCCATTTGATAGCCAAATGATTGGTGACCCTAAAAAAGTGGCCGATTACATTGTTGCGCTAGGTAACGTTACGCCAAGCTCCGTTGAGCAACTTACACCCTATGATTTTTTAATGATTACGGGTGAAATTATGATGTTCTTCGGCCCAAAGGAGAAGGTGGAGAATACAGCGGAGGAGCAACCGACAGCGGAATAATTACAATCGAATATCTTGTAAACCTTTGTTTTGACCTCGCCAAGTATTGGCAACTTTCCCCCTTTTATATCATAGAAGAACGTTCACTATCCGAAGTTTTTGAATTATGTGAACAAGCAAATCGCATAGAAAATAGCAAGGAATCATAAATGGCAGGCTTTAACTTAAAAGCAGTGGTGACATGTGTTGATAAACTGTCACCTCAATTAAATACCATGAAAGGCAAACTTGAAAAGTTCCAAAAAAAAATGAACAAATCAGGCTTTGGCAAACTTGGTTTAAAAGATGCTGTAACAGGTTTGGCTATTTCTGCGCCGTTTGTTAAAGGGGTGAAAGATGCGATGGCGTATGAAGAAGTAATGGCTGACATTAGGAAAGTCGTTGACTTTGATACGCCTGAACAATTTAAACAAATGGGCCAAGATATTCGTGAAATGTCATTATCATTACCGATGGCTGCGAAAGATATTGGAGCCATTGTTGCCGCAGGTGGGCAAGCAGGTATACCCAAAGAGGATTTAAAGCAGTTTGCCGAAGATGCCGTAAAAATGGGTATTGCTTTTGACACATCAGCCGAAGAAGCAGGCAGTACAATGGCTACTTGGCGCACAGCTTTAAAACTCACTCAAAGTGAAGTTGTTGGGCTATCCGATAAGATCAATTTATTGAGTAACACACAAAATGCAAAAGCAAAAGATATATCAAGCGTTGTATCACGGATCGGTACACTTGCAGCAACATCAGGGGTTAGTGCAGATAAATTAGCGGCATTAAGTTCAACAATTATTGCAACGGGTACCAATACCGATCAAGCGGCTACAGGTATTAAAAACTTTATGCTGACGCTAACATCAGGAAAAGCAGCGACAGCGAAACAACAAAAGGCCTTGCAACAATTAGGCTTCACATCAACTCAAATAGCGAAAGGGATGCAGAAAGACGCCGAAGGGACGATTATGTCGGTACTTGAATCGCTAGGTAACGTGTCGGAGGACAGGCGTACTGCTGCATTAACGGTTTTATTTGGAAAAGAAAGTGTTGCCGCAATATCGCCATTACTCAACAATATGGAGTTATTAAAGGAAAACTTTAAACGTGTCGGTGATCAATCGCTGTATGCTGGATCAATGCAGAAGGAATATGACTCCCGTTCAAATACAACCGCAAATAAACTGCAGCTTTTTAACAATGCGCTAACCAATATTAGTTTATCAATTGGTGATGCGCTGTTACCTGCATTTACTGAGTTATTAAATCAAATGCAGCCGCTAGTTGTTTCATTCGGCCATTTCATCCAAGAAAACCCTGAACTAGTGAAGATGGTTGCAATTGCGGTTGCAGGGTTAATTGGTCTTCGTGTTGCGTGTGCGGGGGTGAATATTATTGTTGGCGCGTTATCAACAGGGATCACATTTTTCAACGGGGTATTGAAAGGCGTTACTGTTGCAACAAAACTGTTTACATTTGCACAAATAGCATTATCAAATGCGTTTAAAGTTGTGCGTATAGCGTCAATAGCTTTGAACGCTGTGATGGCCATGAATCCAATAGGGCTTATCATGACAGGTATTGCTATAGCAGCTACATTAATCATCACATATTGGGATGATATAGTTAAGTTCTTTCAGTGGTTGTGGGGTGTTATTAAGCCTTACGTTATGCCAATAATCAATTTCTTTATTGAAGGGTTCAAAGTTGGAGCTTCTTTTATTGTTAATGCTTGGGGTGCTGTTAGTAAATTCTTTAGTGGTATCTGGGAGTTTATCCAGCCTTATGTCATGCCTATTTTTGATATATTCATTGAGCCCTTTAAAAATGCGGGTGAAGTTATACCAAAGGTATGGGAAAGTGTGCAGAAGTTCTTTAAAGAATTGTGGGATAACGTTAAGTCAGGCATCCAACCGCTACTAGATGCGTGGGACTATATTTTCGGTGATGATGAAAAGGAAGTAAAAGTTAAAATTGATACGGCAAATTTACCGAAAGAAATGGCGAAACCAATGGTTACCTATCCTCATTATCAAGCACCACAAATGCCACTAAACAACTTTTCAAATAATAATGTAAATCGCAACAGTAAAGGCGAGCTTGTTGTTAAGTTTGAGAATGCACCGAATGGCACAGTAGTAAAAGAGACAAAACAGGCATCAGGTTTTAATACTAAAACTGACGTTGGCTGGAATCCCTACGCTAACTTTGGGAGAAATTAATGAGTTTTATGAGCTTTATGAACTTAAACTGGTTAAATAATTTATTGCCGGCTAGTTTTCGCGGTGTTCCTTTTCAAGTTAGCGGTACATCATCAGAGTTTGGACGGCGGAATCAGACGCATGAATACCCGTTTAGAGATGTACCCTATACCGAAGATCTGGGACGTTCAGCACGTAAAAATAAAATTGACGCCTTTGTGGTTGGTGATGATCACAAAGAACAAGCTGAAAAACTGGTAGAGGCAATTGAAGAAGAGGGAGCAGGAACATTAATACACCCTATTCTTGGTGAACTTAATGTCAATATTGTGGGTACTGCAACAGTCAGCAACTCAGTTGAAAATGGTAGAATGAGTATTATTTCATTTTCATTTGTCGAAGCTGGCGAGTTAATATTTCCCGATTCTTCTGTAGCTACTGATGATGTAGTTGATGAAAATGCAGATAATGTAGATCAAGCACTATTGGATGCGTTTGAAGATTTTGACTTAATTGATGCGCCCGATTTTGTACAGCACAGCATTCTTGATGACACCATGTCAATTTTAAATGACATCGCTGATGCTTATAATGCGATAACTCCATATGTTAATGATGCGGTTAAAATCCTAAATGGTGATTTATCTCCAATCCTTGGTGCGGGTGGTTCATCCATTATTAATTCAATCAAAAATGTTTGGAAGAGTGCAACAAAATTTTCCAATTCTATAAATGGGTTGATAGCAAGAGTAAAGGTGTTTAACGGTATATCATTCATAAAAAGCATTTTACCCGGTGCTATTTGGTCAACCGATAGCAAATCAACTAAAAAAAGAAAGAAAAATCAAAACTTAATTAATACTGCTATTCGAGTAACCGCACTAACAGAAGCATCACGAATAATCGCATCACTACCGAAACAGGTTGAAGATAAAAGAAAACAAGCTTTTGCTCCTGTGGCATTAGAATCAACAAAAGGTAAAAAAGAGCATTCTTTTGACCAAGATCATACGTTACCAACTGGTCATTCAACTAATAACATAACAAACACTCCCGTATCAACATCATCAACAGTTGAAAAAAGTAACACAATTTCATTTGATGATTTACTGGATATCAAAGAATCCATTAATGAATCCTTTGATAAAGAATTGTCACGAACCGAGCATGATGGTTTATACATTGCACTAGTAAAATTAAAGGCTGCGGTTAACCAAGATATCAATGCACGCTTAATCAAAATAGAAAAAACAATTGTCTATATCCCTAATGAAGTGTTGCCTGATTTGGTTTTAGCTCACTATCTCTATAACAATGCTACACGTTGTGAGGATATATCAATTCGCAACAATATTCTTCATCCTGGTTTTATTCCTGTTAAAGAGCTGCGAGTACCAAAACCATGAATCAAAATAAAGTTTTTTTGAAAGTTAACCGTAAGTACTTCGGGGGTTGGACTGATGTGAGTATTTCGGCCGGTATTGAACGGCTAGCCCGCGATTTTAATGTCACCATTACTCGACAATGGCCATCATCAGGCGAGGATTCAGAGACGAAAATTGATGTTAAAAATGGTGATTTAGTTGAAGTGTATATCGATGATGATGTGGTTTTAACGGGTTACATTGAAGCGTTGCCGATTCGGTACGATGCAGGGTCGCTATCAATGGGCATTGTCGGCCGAAGTAAAACGGCAGATTGTGTTGATTGTAGTGCGGTACCGAAACAATATAGCGGTAGTTCAACTATTCAAGTTATTCAAGATTTGGTTAAACCATTCAAACTGAATGTTATTAATCAAGGCAGTGATGCAGGTTCCGTTAGTATTCAAGCGGATCAAGGGGATACCGTTTTTGATGTCATTAGTAAAATAATGGGCATGCAACAAATTGTTGTGTTTGATGATGAGCAAGGGCAAGTAATAATTGGTGATATTGGTTCAGATGAGGCAAACACAGCTTTGGTTTTAGGGGCTAATATTTTGTCTGCGGATACTGAAAAGAGTATCAAAGAACGGTATTCCGATTATTTTGTCTCAGGGCAAGGCGTCGGTGATGATGAAAACTTTGGTGAAGCAACACTAGCATCAGTTAGATCCACATCTAAAGATGAAGGGATCTTAAGATACCGCCCTCTAATCATTAAACAGTCTGGCGATTCGAATAACGGTACTTGCCAAGAACGCTGTGAAATGGAAAAAGTGCTGAGAGCAAGCAAAACCAGAGAAGTTACATACACGGTTCAAGGTTGGCGGCAAGGTGATGGAACGTTATGGAAACCGAATCAAATGGTTGTCGTTGATGATCCGCTACTGGGTTAC
The DNA here is from genome assembly GCF_001690345.1 of Gilliamella sp. Gris3-2. NCBI lineage: Bacteria > Pseudomonadati > Pseudomonadota > Gammaproteobacteria > Orbales > Orbaceae > Gilliamella > Gilliamella sp. Gris3-2. The sequence goes on along the minus strand of NZ_LZHB01000061.1, from coordinate 64,875 downwards.
GATAATGAAAAGCTGGTTATTGCCGAAGTTAAATACAGCTTAAGCAGTCGCGGAACGTTATGTGAATTAAAAGTAGGTCCCGTTGAAGCCTATTTGCCTGATAAGAAGAAAACCAAGAAGAAAAAAGGTAAGAAAGCCGATGGCGAGGTATTTTAATGCGTAAAGTTTTAAATAAAATAATGAACCTTGTATCTCGTGGCTATATCACATTCAGTAATAGCGCAAGCAAATGCCAGACGTTGCAAATCAAAATGTCGGGCGGTGAACAAAAAAGTGATGTCGAGCATATCGAGCCGTACGGTTTTACGTCACGTCCGCTTGACGGAGCAGAAGCGGTAGCGTTATTTTTAGACGGAGATAAGTCGCATGGTGTGATTCTTGCTGCTGGCGATCGTCGCTATCGTATTAAGTCGCTTAAAAAAGGTGAAGTTGCTATTTACACAGACGAAGGTGATTACATTATTTTTAATCGCAATAATGAAATCAATGTAAAAACAAAAAAATTTATTGTGAGTGCTGATGATGCAATAGTGTTAAATACAAAAAACTTAACAGTTAACGCATCATCAGGAACACAATTTAATACACCATCATTAAAATCTTCTGGAGAAATAGAAGATAAAACCAGCACTATTTCAGATATCAGAACCGTTTATAATGGTCATACACATAACGAAACAAACACGGTAACACGCAATCCAAATCAAAAAATGGGTTAGTTTGTATAGACGTTTAATTCAAAGGGGACAAATTGCGCCTTTATTCTGTCAAAATAATACGTCATTTCAAAAGGCGCATCTTTTGCTAATACCCACAGATGTCCCGCTTGTTTTAAAGCATCGTCTTTGGATGCCAGTTTAGGCTGTAACATCCTCATTACAGAATATGTTGAACACAACATACCTTGTCGTGCTTGCTCATTTTTAGCATTGCCAGTAGATGTTATTTGTATGTTGGTCAATTTATCTTTTTCGTTAATTTTTAATATGACAGTAAAAGTAACGTTACCTAGATTAAATTCTTGATAACCGTTTGCGCCATCATTTATTAAACGCAACTCATCTACTTTCATTTCTGCACATTGTGGAATTGTGCTGAAGTATTTTTTTACCCCTTTATCAAACTGTTTAGCGGTTAATGACAGAGCTTTTTGTTCTGCGCTCGCTGAGGCTGTTAATAAAACTAAAACTAACAAAAACAATCTTTTCATTCTTTATTCCTTATTCTGTGAGTTAGTAACATGTTTATAAACGTTAATGACAAATTGATGTCAATGTCATCACATACAAAACCACTGTATCGATCTTTAATAATTTCGCTATTCACATGGCGACGAAAAAACACCAGTGACGATTCAGATCATCCATATGGTTGGTGGGGTGATTCGTACCCTAGTATAGCAAATGACAAAATTGGGTCACGCCTTTATTTATTGGCTCGCTCAAAATTAACCAATCAAACAGCGAACTTTGCAAAAATTTATATAAAAGAGGCTGTGCAATGGATGATTGATGACGGGATAGCTTCTCGAATAGATGTTTCAGTAAAGCGAACCGATTTAACTGTTTTAGTTGCTACTATCAATATTTATAAAACAGATGGCAGCAATGAAGAATTTAGGTTTGACAACTTATGGAGTGATATTAATGTCTAGTGGATTTTCAAGACCAACATTACCGGATTTAATCACAACTATACGCAATGATTTGTATGCGCGCCTAGCTGTTGATGATGAATTAATTTCATTACGCCGTAATGACCCAGAAGTATACGGACGAGTTATAGCGGGGGCCACGCATGTGTTATTGGGCTACATTGAAAATATGGCCAAAAATATTTTACCTGATCAGGCCGATGAAGAGTGGTTAACTCGACATGGAAATATGAAGCGTTGCTATAGAAAACAACCTACGCCTGCGGTTGGTTATATTCGATTTGAGGAAGTGGCTGATGGCATTGTTATGAATAAAGACCAAAAGGTCAGGCGTCAAGTTGATCAGTGCATGTATACAGTTACCAAAACGACAACATCAGCAAATAATGTTTTAAGAGTGCCTGTAGTGTGTGATGAGGTAGGCAAAAAAGGGAATTGTGATGATGGTACCAGTATGTCACTGATTACCCCTGTTACTGGTCTATCATCAACTTGTTTTGCTGATTCTATTGAGTCAGGTGCTGATGTCGAGGATTTAGAATATTTTAGGAAACGAGTTATCGATAGATGGTATTACACACCTCAAAGCGGCGCAGATCAAGATTATGTACAGTGGGCAAAAGAAGTTCACGGCGTTACACGAGCTTGGTGTTATCGTCATTGGGCAGGGACAGGTAGCGTTGGAGTGATGGTTGCAAATAGCGATCCAGTTAATCCCATTTTAGACAATACCACAATTCAAAACATCAAAAAACATATCGAGCCATTAGCACCCGTTGCCGGCTCTATGCTAATTGTTTTTTCACCGATACCTAAGCCAATTAATTTTAAAATTATGGTCACACCTGATAACCCAGAAATTCGTTATCAAATAGAAGCCGAGTTAAAAGAATTTTTGCTACGGGAAGGGAAACCACAATCAACACTATTTAGATCACGTATTAGCGAAGTGATTAGCTCTTCATTCGGCGAGTATGCTCATGAATTAGTTTACCCCGATAAAGATATTTTTGTAGAAAAAAATCAGGTAGCTGTCTTCGGAGGTATTGAGTGGATTTAGAAAAACAATACCGAAGCATGGTAGAGCACTTATTGCCCTACGGTCCAGCGTGGGATAAATCAGAGCCAATCCTTTTATCACTAGCATTAACACTATCAAAAACGCATATTCGATTAGATGATTTAATGCAAGAAATCAATCCCAAAACGACAACAGAACTCATAGATAGATATGAGCAAATTTGCGGATTACCCGATAGTTGTTACCCATCGGAGGTTCAAACGCTAACTACTCGACGCAACCGTTTAGATTCTAAGATAAATTTGGTCGGCGGCATAAGTAAAGAATTTTTTCTACAAGTTTTAAAAGCCAACGGCTATTTAGACGCCACGATCACAAACTATAACAATGATGTTTTTACTTGTGAATCAACATGCCAAGACTATTTATACGACGAGGAGTGGCGTTTTTACTGGATTGTAAACATACCTCACGATTATCAAATAACAGAAATGACCTGTAACGACGGGTGCGATTCGCATTTGAGAGCGTGGGGGGATAAACAAATTGAATGCATAATTGAAAAATTATGCCCATCACATACCTATGTAATTTTTAAATACGGAGCAATCAATGCATAGAATTGACACATCTACTGCCCAAAGAGATAAATTCGGGCAAGGTAAAAATGGTTTTACAAGAGGCAACCCTCAAACAGGCACACCAGCAACGCAATTAGACTATCTATATTGTGATGCCATTCAGGAAGAAATTGCTAATGCGATTGAATCAGCAGGCATTAAACTTGATAAATCAAAGCATGACCAACTCGCCACAGCAATTAAAGAATTTGTCAGCAAAGGTAGCGTAAAGCTCAACTCATCAACTGATAGCACATCAGAAACAGAAGCTGCGACACCAAAAGCAGTGAAATCTGCATACGATTTAGCATCAGGTGCAGTGAAAAAATCGGGAGATGAAATGACTGGGCAGTTGCGTATGTCCGGTGATTCTGCGGGTATTAAATTCAAATATGCTGATAGTAATAACGAATTTGTATTGCGTACGCTGAGTAATAGTCTGTCATTTATTTTTTACGACGAGCAAATAAAAAAATGGTCAACAAAATTAGCATATATAACAGATAAAAAACAATGGTGTTTTCTAGGTGTTGATGATGTAACAATTAATAATAAATCAGTGTTAAAAGCAGGCGATTACGGCATCGGCTCATCCGTCGGTGCTATTGCTAATAATTTTGATGATCATCTTGTTGGGGGATTTTATCAATGTAGAACGACGGATTTTTCAGATTTGCAGCTGTCAGGTAATAGCGCTGCGACATTATTAGCATATCCAAGCACTACGCCCACATGGAAAATTGAACAGCTATCAGTTGTTAACTCAAAAGAGCCGCGAATTTATTATCGTTGTGACACAAAAGAAGGTAAGCAAAAATGGCACGAAGCAATCACGACAGCGAATATCAATGATTATCTGCCGGTTGGAATACCACAACCTTGGCCAACAACAACACCACCGGCTGGCTGGTTAAAATGCAACGGATGGAAATTTGATAAAAATAAATATCCAAAGCTAGCGCGCGCGTACCCCTCAGGTTATTTGCCAGAAATGCGGGGAGAGACAGTCCGTGGATGGGATGACGGGCGGGGAGTTGACCCAGGTCGTGAGATTTTAAGCTGGCAAGGTGACGCAATTAGAAATATTTGGGGTGAAATATCACCAATTTCCGAGACGTTTGCATCAGAACCAATAGCTACTGGCGCATTTAAATATTTTGAAAAGCACGCAGGTCACACCCCTACAAGCATTGATAGAGGCAGTGTCGGCGGCGTTGTATTTGATGCGTCAAATATAGTTCCGATAGCTCATGAGAATCGAGTTAGAAGTCTGGCGTTTTTGTACATAGTTAAAGCAGAATAGGAGGAAATTTTAATGAAATATCAATTAACACCAAAAATAGCACAGTTTGACAAAGACGGTTTTGTAACAACTGAGGGCTGGGCATTAATTTATAACACAGATCTGAAAACAGGTGAATTTATCAACGCAACATACGAATATGTTGCCGTGGGTATCGGTTTACCCGATCATGTTTGTTTAGATGCGCCAAATCCAGTTGATGACGAGCACGCGATCATCAGGGATGGCGACAAATGGGTATACCCAGCAGATCATCGGGGCAAGAAAATCTATTCAACTGAAACAGGTGTAGAATCAACAGTAACAGAAATCGGCGATATTCCGAATGATTACACGCTATTAAAACCAGATTCTGAGTTTGACGTGTGGAATGGCGAAAAATGGGTGTTAGATGAAAATAAACAGCATCAGTACGATGTAAATGTTGCAATAGCACAGAAAAAACAGCTATTAAGCGAAGCTACAACACAGATCGACTATCTGCAAGATGCAATTGATACTGATATTGCAACAGACGAAGAAAAAGCACTGTATTCGTCATGGAAAAAATATCGTGCATTATTAAATCGTATTGATGTTGATGCTGCGCCAAAAATTAGTTGGCCAGAAAAGCCACAATAAAATCAAAACACACTATCAATCTTCAACTTACAATACTCAACAGCGTCATGTAGCATCACAAAATCGGCGATATCGTATAGCGTTTTTGCTGTTTGATAGAATACATAATTGTGATCGTCGTCGCTATTGATAATGTAGCATTCGCCAGTAATTTCATTTTCGTAATCTTCGGGTGCTTGACGTATGTAAATTGGTAGTGTGTAGTTTATTGTTATCATTTATCCAGATTTTGCATCAGGATAATTCTCATTATTTATTCGTTCTAATTCTGTGTTTATTCTAGATATAAAACTTTCATCTTTAATTATTGTCTTAAAGATTCTACTTCTTTTAAAAGTTATTGATGGCATAACAAGACAAGCTGCAATTCCTACCATAGTAAAAAATATAACTATTAATGATATTAATGTATTTTTGATTTCAAAAATAACAGAAAAATTTAATATTGCTATTATTGCTATAAAAAAATACCAAAAAATACATGATACTTTTTCATGCTTATCAAAAAGATTCAGACCAATTATTTTTTCATCTTTTATTTCAAAGTATCGACTAATCGCAGTTATATCAGATATATCTATAATATTTTCTCTGTCTGCATTCACCAGAGCTATTGCAATTTTTTCTTGATTATGAGTGTTTGCATTATAAAAACAGCACTCCTTCCACAATTTTTTCTTCCTAATATTATTTAGATAGTCTTTCTGATATTGTTTGAAATCTATACTTCCCATCTCATTAAAATATTTATCTAAATTATTGCTATAAAAATTAAAAGGAATTCTTTTGTACAAGAAAGCAATAATATCGAATATTTTCCCAAGTAATCCTTTTAAAAAAACACTAATGATATCCATAGTACAATCCTTATATGTTATTTTGACGTATAAAAGTGAGTACATATTTGAGTACAGATTCAATTACATTTGAAATTAAAATAAATAATAAACAAAGTCATACATTAAAAGTTTCATAATCGTGGAAGTAAAAACTTGGCTGTTCTTGGTTATTTTTCATTGTGTAATCATATATTTTATGTTTTCTGTAAAGAAACTCATAAATTTCATTATATATACTCAAAATAATCAGCTTCTTTTCCCCATTTTATAGGGGGCTTAGAATAATTTATTATTAGCAAGGTAGAAATTAATCAATTCAAAATTTTGAATGATTTAAAATGAGTATAATTTATTCTTAATTAGTTGGTGCACTTTCGATAATATCTGCTAGTTTTTCGAGTGTTAGCCTTAAAAATTTTGGCATAGCTTCCAACTCAATAGAATCCATTAAATTTTTTACATATAACCCCAATTCAGTATCACCTTCAACAATCAAGCGACGTTGAAAAAATAGTGAATCGGGATCTTGTCGTCTAGTTGCTATCATAATCAAATCATTAGCATTACCTATAAAGCTTACATCAGCAATTTCTTCCCGGCTAACAACTAATTTGTTATCGATTAAACTAACAAACCACACAAGCTCTAGATCAGTAACTTGAATTTTAAGCCAACGATTTTCTAAAAAATCTAGATCACTATCTTGTAGAGAATGTTCAAATTGTAATTTCAATAATTGTTCTATGGTTTGTTTTTTGACATTAAAAGGAATGTATCGTAAGGTAAGCCCCAAAATATGGGGCGCTTTATTGACAAACTGTGAATGAATTTTGTTTAGAATTTGGCTTTTTGCTCCAATCATTTATGCATCCCCAGAAATCATTTTTTCATAAATATCCAGATCGTTATTTAAATGTTCATAAACTTCTTCGCTCACTTCATTACGAACTTTCATTTGTAGTAAAGCTGTACGTTCTGCACCAATTGCAACTAGACGCATACGTCTTTCTAAGTTTTCAGCCTCTAGTGCTTTTTGTTCTAAATCTTTAAGTCCAGTTCGGCGTCTTAATGAACCAATGACACGAGAACCAATTTCATGTATAATTTCCTGATCTAAGCCAGATTCAGACGTTTCTTGCAATAAATTATTTTGCATTTTTTCAAGACTGATAATCGCTTCTTCTGCCATTTGACCTTTAACTGATAAAATTTCATTTTTTTGTTCAGAATTATCTAAAATTACACTACCTCGTAACAAGATAGGTAAGATTATCACCGCTGCAATCAATGATATTAATATGATACCTGTCGCAATAAAGACCAGTTGATAACGTCCATTAATTGTCATTGGAATAGATAAAACACCAGCTAGAGTGATAGCTCCTCTAACGCCAGCAAATGTTGAAATTAAAAGATCTCTGGTTGAGTATGCCCTAAATGCAAGAGGTCTCTTAGTTCCAAAAGGCATCGTTGGCATATGTTTCATTGACCATAACCAAGCAAATCTAGTTCCCATCAATACAGCAAAAACGAATAAAACAATTAAACATAGTTGCCATACCTCAATTGAGGTATCAATTTGGTTTTCTACAAAAGTATTATTAAAAATGCTTGGTAGTTGAATACCTAATAAAACAAATACAAATCCATTAAACACAAAGGTTAACATTGACCATGTACTATCTGATTGCAAACGTGCAGTTAAAGGTGCGTTTCGCATCATACCAGAATGATTGACTGTCATACCTGCGCTTACTGCTGCTAAAATACCAGAGCAATGACATTCCTCAGCAATGATATAGGCGGCAAAAGGTAGTAAAAATAGTAATACTATTTGAATAGCGGGATCATTGTGAGTAAGCTTATTTATTTTACGCAAGATACGTGCATATAACCAAGTAAATAAAACACCAATAGCTAATCCACCAATAGCAACTACAAAAAACTGGACACTAACATCAAAGATATTGAATACTGCATCACCAACGGCAATAGCAATAGCAAATTTTAAAGAAACCAAACCTGAAGCATCATTCATCAATGCTTCACCTTCGATGATTTCCATCTTTTCTTTTTCAATACGACCTTTACCTACAATTCCACTTAATGCTACGGCATCTGTTGGCGATAAAACTGCGGCTAATGCAAATGTTGCAGCTAGATCGATTCCTTTTGGTAACATCCAATAAAGTAAATAACCAACAGCTACAATTGTTATTACAACTAAAACTAGCGCTAGCCCAACAATTTCTCTAACATTGTGCACAAAATCTTTTACCGATGTTTTGCGCCCATCGGCAAAGAGTAAAGGTGGAATGAATAAAACAAGAAATAACTCTGGGTCAAATTTGACATAAACTCCAAAGGCAGCCAATATACAACCTAATAATATTTGCATTAGAGGCAATGGGATTTGTATTGGTAGCATTTTAATAACAACACCAGAAAGTGATACAATTAAAACTAGTAGTAAAATTATTGAAAAAAGATCCATAGTTCCTCTTTTATTTATCCTATAATCCTATTGTTTACATTGATTATATCGGATCTTTAACTAAATTTCAGTTGAAAATTTCATAGATTTATCTAAATTTTACTCAGATACAATTATTAACCAAAAAACAGTAGTGTAATTGAAAGGTATTTTGAATGGAAAATTGGCAAAGAGCATTTATACTACATACTCGTTCTTATACTGAAACTAGTTTATTAGTCGATCTATTTGTTGAAAATATCGGAAAAATAAAGGTATTAGCTAAAGGTGCTAAACGAAAAAGCTCTGCCTTGAAAGGTATGTTGCAACCTTTTACTCCACTTATTGTGCAATACTCAGGCCAAGGTGAAATAAAAACATTGCGTCAGGTTGAAGCTATGTCGCTTGCATTGCCATTGGTATCTGTTTTTTTGTATAGCGCATTTTATTTAAATGAACTATTACATCGAGTTTTAGTTGCAGAAGCAGAAATGCCAACTCTTTTTGATGATTATCTAAAAAGTCTGCAACAATTAGCCCAACAGGTTCCTGCTGAAAATGTGTTGCGAGCTTTTGAATTATCGTTATTAGAAAATTTAGGATATCACGTTGATTTTTTTCACTGCTGTGTAACTGGCGATGACATTGTTAAATCGATGCATTATCAATATCAATCGGAAAAAGGATTTATCAGTAGTTTATTACAAAATAGCATCAGCTTTACTGGCGAGCAGGTTTTAGCTTTAGGAAAACGTCAATTTGATAATATCGATACGTTAAAAGCAGCTAAACGCTTTACTAGGATGGCGTTGAAACCTTATGTAGGATCAAAACCATTCAAAAGCAGAGAGCTATTTCTAAAAATTTAGTTTTGCTAATTTGGCTGCTCGATTTAAAAGAGTTATTAAATTCATTTCGATGTTGAATTAAGTAATATATCAAGCTGATTAGCAAATTTTTCTCGGTCTTTGCTGGAAAATGGAGCTGAACCTTTAGATTGTATTCCACTTGCTCGCATGGTTTCCATAAAATCTCTCATAATTAATCGTTCTTTAATTGTATCTAGTGTATATTGTTCACCTCGTGGCGTGAGCACTAATGCATTTTTATTTAAAACTTCAGATGCAAGTGGAATGTCTGAGGTAATAACTAAATCATTTTTTTGAACCGACTCAATTATTTTTCTATCTGCTACATCAAATCCTTTTTCAACTAATAAAGTTTTAATATAAGGTGACAAGGGGATAGTTAAACATTGATTTGCAATTAATGTTGTATTTATTGCTTTTCGATTTGCAACTCGATATAAAATCTCTTTAATTGGGTTAGGGCAGGCATCAGCATCAATCCAAATATTCATAGCATATGTGTTCATATTATAAACTTTTATTAGTTAATGATTATAACCTTTGTTATACAAAAATAATCATTTATTTGTAAAAAAGTTTCCGGTAACTATGTGTTTTAGTATATTTATTAAGCTCATATAAATATGATTCTTTCTATTTTAAATCCAGATGATAAGTGGTAGTATATTCGACCTATTTTTTAAGTAAGCAAGTGCGCTTTCGTGTGGTGCACCACTGTTATAAGGATTTGTTATGCCAATTATTACTCTTCCTGACGGAAGCCAACGTCAATTCGATAAACCCGTTACTGTTTTAGAAGTTGCTCAAAGTATTGGAGCAGGTCTTGCTAAAGCTTGTATAGCAGGGCGTGTAAATGGTGAACGTAAAGATGCTTGTGATGTCATTACTGAAGATGCAACATTAGCTATCATTACAGCTAAAGATGAAGATGGGCTTGAAATTATTCGTCATTCTTGTGCACATTTATTGGGTCACGCAATTAAACAACTATGGCCTAATGTACAAATGGCAATTGGTCCAACAATTGATAATGGCTTTTATTATGATGTTGATTTAGATCACTCTTTAACTCAGGAAGACCTTGATGCACTAGAAAAACGCATGCATGAATTGGCTAAAAAAAATTATGAAGTAAAAAAAGAAGTGGTTAGTTGGGAGCGCGCTAGAGAAGTTTTTTGGGAGCGACATGAACCATATAAAATTGCTATTTTAGATGAAAATATTCCAAAAGATTCAAAACCAGCACTTTATCATCACGAAGAATATATTGATATGTGTCGTGGACCACATGTACCTAATATGCGTTTTTGCCATCATTTTAAATTGCAAAAAATTGCTGGAGCTTATTGGCGCGGTAACAGTGATAATAAAATGTTACAACGTATTTATGGAACAGCATGGGCAGATAAAAAACAACTTGATAGCTATTTACAATTTTTAGAAGAAGCGGCTAAACGAGATCATCGTAAAATCGGCAAGCAACTAGATCTTTATCACATGCAAGAAGAGGCGCCTGGTATGGTGTTTTGGCATAATGATGGTTGGATTATCTTTCGTGAACTTGAGGTTTTTGTTCGCACGAAATTGAAAGAATACGATTATCAAGAAGTAAAAGGTCCATTTATGATGGATCGTGTTTTGTGGGAAAAAACAGGTCACTGGGGTAATTATAAAGAGTTAATGTTTGTTACTTCTTCTGAAAATCGTGAATATTGTATTAAACCAATGAACTGTCCAGGACACGTACAAATTTTTAATCAAGGCTTAAAATCTTATCGTGATTTACCATTACGTATGGCGGAATTTGGTAGTTGTCATCGTAATGAACCTTCAGGATCTTTACATGGTTTGATGCGCGTTCGAGGTTTTACACAAGATGATGCACATATCTTTTGTACTGAGGATCAAATTCGCAGTGAAGTAAATAGCTGTATCAAAATGGTTTATGATACTTATAGTACTTTCGGTTTTAATGATATTACTGTTAAATTATCAACCCGTCCTGAAAAAAGAATTGGTAAGGATGAAACTTGGGATCTTGCTGAAAAAGATTTAGCTGAATGTTTAACAGAAAATGGCATTGAATTTGAATATTTACCAGGTGAAGGCGCTTTTTATGGTCCAAAAATCGAGTTTACCCTGCATGACTGTTTAGGTAGAGCATGGCAATGCGGTACAGTTCAGCTTGATTTTATGCTACCTGAACGTTTAGATGCGACTTATGTAGGTGAAGATAATGAACGTCATGTCCCGGTTATGATTCATAGAGCTATTTTAGGTTCTATGGAGCGTTTTATGGGTATCTTGACTGAAAACTGTGCAGGATTTTTCCCTACTTGGCTTGCTCCATTGCAAATTGCAGTAATTAATATTACCGATAATCAAGCTGAATATGCCAAACAATTAACCGCACAATTACAAAAAGTTGGCATTAGAGCAAAAGCGGACTTGAGAAATGAGAAAATAGGGTTTAAAATTCGTGAGCATACTCTAAAACGTGTTCCTTATATGTTTGTTTGTGGAGACAAAGAAATGGAATCGGGAACAATTTCAGTTCGAACTCGTCAAGGTAAAGATCTTGGTAGCTTTGAAGTGAAACATGTTATAGAATTGTTGCTTAACGAAATTCATAGTCGTTCATTAGAACAAATGAATTAATGATAAATTAATTTGGAGGAATGAGATATTAAAGTCAGTAAACGAATTCAGTCAACACGAGCACATAAAATCAATGATGAAATTACAGCTCGTGAGGTGAGGTTAACCGGCGTCGATGGTGAGCAGCTCGGTATAGTAAGCTTAGATGAAGCTTTAAAACAAGCTGAAGAAGCAACTTTAGATTTAGTTGAGATAAGCCCTAATGCAGAGCCACCTGTTTGTCGAATTATGGATTATGGCAAGTTCCTCTATGAAAAGAGTAAAGCAACAAAAGAGCAGAAGAAGAAGCAAAAGGTTGTTCAGGTTAAGGAAATTAAGTTCCGACCTGGTACAGACGAAGGCGACTATCAGGTAAAACTCCGCAGCCTGATTCGCTTTCTTGAAGATGGCGATAAAGCTAAAGTAACGTTACGTTTTCGTGGTCGTGAAATGGCTCACCAACAGTTAGGTTCTGAAATGCTTGATCGTATTAAAAAGGATTTAGCTGATTTGGCGATTATTGAATCTTATCCAACTAAGATTGAAGGTCGACAAATGATTATGGTGCTAGCGCCGAAGAAGAAATAATGGTTCAACAAGCTAGATTTTGATACTATTGAAAGCTACACCATTATTTTGTTTTTATTAACAATGCGAAGTGGAAATTAATAAAATGCCTAAAATTAAAACTGTAAAAGGCGCAGCAAAGCGCTTTAAAAAAACAGCTTCTGGTGGCTTTAAGCATAAGCAAGCTAACAAGAGTCATATCCTAACTAAAAAATCAACTAAGCGTAAACGTCATTTACGTGGTTTGACTACTGTGTCAAAAGGCGATTTAGGTTTAGTCACTGCGTGTGTTCCATACGTTTAAGTTTTGATTAATTATTAGAGGATATAGTTTATGGCTCGTGTTAAACGTGGTGTTATTGCTCGTGCACGTCACAAGAAAATTTTAAAACAAGCAAAAGGTTATTATGGAGCTCGTTCACGTGTATATCGTGTTGCTTTCCAAGCTGTAATTAAAGCTGGACAATATGCTTACCGTGACCGTCGCCAACGTAAACGTCAATTCCGTCAATTATGGATTGTTCGTATCAATGCTGCAGCTCGTCAATGCGGTCTTTCTTATAGCCGATTTATCAATGGTTTAAAGAAAGCGTCAATTGAAATTGATCGTAAGATCTTAGCTGATATTGCTGTATTTGACAAAAATGCATTTGCTGCATTAGTTGAAAAAGCAAAAGCAGCACTATAATAGCTTTATAAAAGCCGAGTTATCTCGGCTTTTATCATTCAATTTTAATATGTTAAGAGTAAATTTATTATGAATATAGTTATTTTTTGTTTCTTTTTTGGTTTCTTTAGCAATACTAACTCGTGAGGCAAAGAAAAAACAAAAAATAATTATAAAAGCCTCAAAAGAGGCTTTTTTTATGCAATAAACACAATAAGCAGGAGAACTGTATGTCTCAATTAGTTGAACTGGTGAATAACGCCAAATCCGCTATTGAAAGTGCTAATGATATTAATTCGATCGAACAAATTCGAGTGGAATATTTTGGTAAAAAAGGCTATTTTACAATGCAAATGGCTTTTTTACGTGATGTTCCTGCCGATGAACGTCCATCTGTGGGTCAAAAAATCAATGATGCAAAGCAAGAAGTTGTTCAGCTATTGAATCAAAAGCGCAATTATTTAGAGCGTCAGGCTCTTAATGCAAAACTAGCCAATGAAACAATTGATATTACATTGCCTGGCAACTCACTTGAACTAGGCGGATTACATCCAGTTACAAAAACAATTAATCGATTAGTTGATTTTTTTGGTGAACTGGGTTTTGTTGTTGAAACCGGTCCAGAAATAGAAGATGACTACCATAATTTTGATGCATTAAATATTCCTGCTCATCATCCTGCTCGTGCAGATCATGATACATTTTGGTTTGATGCAAAACGCTTATTAAGAACGCAAACTTCAACAGTACAAATTCGCACAATGGAAAATCAAAAACCACCCATTCGAATAATTGCTCCTGGAAGAACATATCGAAATGATTATGACCAAACACACACACCAATGTTCCATCAAATGGAAGGTTTGCTGGTTGATAAAGATATCAGTTTTACACATTTAAAAGGGTTATTGCATGATTTTCTACACTGCTTTTTTGAAGATAATATGGAAATACGCTTTAGGCCGGGTTACTTTCCATTTACAGAACCATCGGCTGAAGTTGATATTAAAGCTAAAAATGGTAAATGGCTAGAAGTCTTAGGCTGCGGAATGGTTCATCCTAATGTATTACGTAATGTAGGCATTGATCCTGAAGTTTATAGTGGTTTTGCATTTGGTATGGGGATAGAACGATTAACTATGTTACGTTACGGTGTCACTGATTTGCGTTCTTTCTTTGAAAATGATTTACGTTTTTTAAAGCAATTTAATTAATTCTGGAGATCAAAACATGAAATTTAGTGAAAGTTGGCTACGTGAATGGATCAATCCAGAAATTAGTAGCGAAACGCTAGCTGATCAATTAACAATGGCTGGTTTAGAAGTTGATGATGTCGAAAAAGTAGCAGGTGACTTTACAGGTGTCGTTATTGGTAAAGTCGTTGAATGTATGCAGCACCCGAATGCTGATAAACTTCGTGTAACAAAAGTTGATATAGGCAAAGAAGAATTACTTGATATCGTTTGTGGCGCGCCAAACTGTCGACAAGGTTTGACTGTTGCATGTGCTACAGTGGGGGCTGTTTTACCAGGTAATTTTAAAATCAAATCAGCTAAGTTACGAGGTGAACCGTCAGAAGGCATGCTATGTTCATACTCAGAACTGGGGATTGCTGATGAACATAATGGTATTATTGAATTACCTGATGATGCTCCTTTGGGACGAGATATTCGTGAATATTTAAATTTAAACGATGTCACAATTGATATTAGTGTAACACCTAATAGGGCTGATTGCTTTGGTATTGTTGGGATTGCTAGAGATATTTCTGCAGTTAACAATATTCCAATGCAAGCACTTAAAGTTAACAGTGTACAGGCAACAATTTCCGACACAGTATCAATAAAAATAGATGAACCCACAGCATCACCTCGCTATTTGGGTAGGGTAATTAAAAATATTAATGTTAATGCTCAAACGCCACTATGGATGAAAGAAAAATTGCGTCGTGGTGGAATTCGTTCAATCGATGCCGTTGTTGATATAACTAATTTTGTATTATTAGAAATTGGCCATCCAATGCATGCATTTGATTTATCGCAGATTGAAAAGGGCATAATTGTTCGTTATGCAAGCAAAGATGAAAAACTGACTTTACTTAATGGTAATGACGTTAAACTTAATGATAAAACTTTAGTAATTGCCGATCACCAAAAAATCTTAGCGCTAGCGGGGATTATGGGTGGTGAAAAATCTGGTGTAACACAAACAACCAAAGATATATTTCTTGAAGCAGCATTCTTCAACCCATTAGTTATAACAGGTAAAGCACGTGAATACGGTTTACATACAGAAGCGTCACACCGCTATGAACGAGGAGTTGATCCTTTCTTACAATTTACAGCAATGGAACGAGCAAGCCAATTATTAATTGATATTTGTGGTGGAGAAGCAGGTCCAGTTATTGATGTGACACATGAAGCTGAACTTCCTGCACAAGCAACTATCCAATTGCGACGTAATAAAATTGATCGCATTATTGGTTATACAATCGAAACACAAAAGATCACCGATATTTTAATTAGACTCGGTTGTGAAGTTGAATATAAAGACAATGTCTGGATTGTAAAATCACCAAGTTGGCGTTTTGATTTGCAAATTGAAGAAGATTTAGTTGAGGAAGTTGCCCGTATTTACGGATATAACAATATCCCAAATGCCAATTTGAAAATTGAATCAGTAATGAAACCGAAACCAGAAAGTCAAATCCCATTACGTAGAGTAAAGGATTTATTGGTTGATAGAGGGTATCAAGAAGCGGTGACATATAGCTTTGTTGATCCAAAAGTTCAGCAAATATTATATCCTGAATATCCAGAAATTAAATTACCTAATCCGATTTCAAGTGAAATGTCAGTTATGCGTTTATCGCTTTGGTCTGGGTTATTAGATGCGATACTATATAACCAAAATCGTCAACAAACGCGTGCCCGATTATTTGAAACTGGTTTGCGTTTTATTCCTGATGAAAATTGTGAATTTGGTGTACGTCAGGAGTTAATGTTAGCTGGTATTGTTACTGGTAATTTATACGAAGAACACTGGCAACTCCCTAAAAAGAATGTAGATTTTTATGATCTTAAAGGTGATCTTGAGTCAATTTTTTCTCTTTTAGGGTGTGGTGATCAAATACAATTTAAAAAATCTGAACTCCCAGCTTTACATCCTGGACAAAGTGCTGCGATTTATTTAAATGATGAGTTATTAGGTCATTTAGGAGTCTTGCATCCAGAAATTGAAAAAAAATTGTCTTTAAATAGTAAAACGCTTGTTTTTGAAATAAATTTAGCTAAAATTAGTAAAAAAGAGGTACCTGTAGCTCAGGATTTATCCAAGTATCCGTCAAATAAACGTGATATAGCTATTATTGTTTCAAATACAATACCAGCAGCGGATATTATTTTAGAGTGTAAAAAAGCGGGTGGTGAGCAACTTATTAAAGTTACTCTTTTTGATGTGTATCAAGGTGAAAATATCAAAGAAGATCAGAAAAGCATTGCTATTAGTTTGGTTTTACAAGATAAATCACGTACGCTTGAAGAAGAAGATATAACTAACATTGTAAGCAAATGCGTTACTGCCTTACAATATCGTTTTAAAGCCCTATTAAGAGAATAATAATATGACATTAACTAAAGCAGATATTGCAGATCGTCTTGCCGAAAAATTTAATATTGATCGACAAGAATCTAAAATCCTTGTAGAGCTATTTTTTGAAGAGATTCGGGTGGCTTTAGAAAAAGGTGAACCAGTTAAATTATCTGGATTCGGTAATTTTACAGTACGAGATAAAAATTCACGCCCAGGTAGAAACCCAAAAACAGGTGAAAGTGTTGATATTTCAGCTCGTAGAGTTGTTACATTTAGACCAGGTATAAAATTTAGAGAGCGTGTTGAGAAAAATCTAGTAATCTAATTCCTGAATTACATACTATCATTTCAAATAATGGCTTTTCTTTTGATATAGCATCTAAAGAAAAGCCGAACAGTTGTGTTATACTAAAAAGTAGTTGTAAAAAATTAATAATTCAAGTATGATACCTCCACTTCAATGGAGGCTCTATGGGTTCTCTTGCAACATTTTTTTGCTCACTAGGTCAGGTCCGGAAGGAAGCAGCCAAAGTAAAATACATGTGTGTGGGATGTAACTGATAGGGTCTCCACCAGCCTCACCAATTTATTATCAAATGTCTTATAAACATATATTATTAATATTTTTGTTTAATAAATGAGCGCATATCAAATAATATATTAAATATACTATCTATTGATAGTTGTATATATATATTATTTTTGCGATCATACGCATTTAACAATCGGGATATTGCGATTTCACTTAATTTAATCATTTGAAAATTAGTATAAATAAAGAGAGAAGATAATGATGCGAGTAGGATTATTTATTTTAACTAACTTAGCTGTTATGTTTGTATTTGGAATCATTCTAAGTATCTTAGGCGTTGATTCACATAGTACGCTAGGTTTACTTATTTTTGCAGCAATATTTGGTTTTGGAGGATCTTTTATATCTCTTCTATTATCTAAGAGAATGGCTTTGAGGTCAGTAGGGGGACAAATCATTACTCAACCTAGTAATAGTCAAGAACAATGGTTACTTGATGTTGTTCGTCGATTGTCAACGGAACTTAATATAAAAATGCCAGATGTTGCCATCTATCATGCTCAAGATGTTAATGCTTTTGCAACCGGCGCAACTAAAAATAGTTCTCTTGTTGCAGTAAGTTCTGGTTTATTAAGTACTATGACTCAAGATGAAGCTGAAGCAGTAATCGGTCATGAAATGAGTCATGTTGCTAATGGTGATATGGTCACAATGACTTTATTACAAGGAGTTCTTAATACTTTTGTTATTTTTATTTCAAGAATGTTAGCATCCGTTGTAGCTCAAGCATTGGATGATCGTAATCGTGGTTTATCACAGTTAACCTATTTCTTGATAGTTATGGTTTTTGAAACCGTATTTGGTATTTTAGCAAGCCTTATAGCTATGTGGTTTTCTCGTTATCGAGAATTTCACGCTGATGCTGGTTCGGCTAAATTAGTAGGCAGTACAAAGATGATTGCCGCGTTAGAAAAACTAAAAACTAGCCATGAACCAAGTGAAGATACTTCAATTTTAGCATTCTGCATTAATGGAGCTAAAAAAGCAAAATTTTCTGAATTGTTTATGTCTCATCCGCCATTAGAAAAACGTATAGAAGCTTTAAGGAATGAAACTTATCGCAACTAAGGCTAGATGATCTATATCAAATTTATATTCAAACACATACTTTCCTGAAAGTTTTTTACAAGTATTATTAATTTTATAATAATGCTTGTAAAATAAAAACCAAATTATTCACTAGTTAGATTTTCAAAGAGTTTATAATGTCAAATCTTGTCACCAATAATAAATTAGAATTGCTTAGTCCCGCTAAAAATATTGAGATTGCACAACAGGCTATTTTACATGGCGCAGATGCCGTATACATTGGCGGGCCAAATTTTGGTGCTAGGCATAATGCTGGTAATTCGGTTAGTGATATTGCCCAGTTAGTTGAATTTGCTCATCATTATTATGCAAAAGTATTTGTAACCTTAAATACCATTCTTCACGATAATGAACTTGAACCAGCAAGACAACTTATATGGCAATTTTATGACGCAGGTGTTGATGCATTAATTGTGCAAGATATGGGCATTTTGAGAATGGATATTCCTCCTATTGATTTACATGCTAGCACTCAAATGGATATAAGGACACCTGAAAAAGCCAAATTTTTATCTGATGTTGGTTTTTCACAAATAGTATTAGCTCGTGAGCTTAATTTAACTGAGATAGCTAAAATTCATGAGCAAATTGATGCAAAAATAGAATTTTTTATACATGGTGCGCTTTGTGTGGCATTTTCAGGACAGTGTTATATCTCACATGCACAGACAGGGCGTAGTGCAAATCGAGGAGATTGCTCCCAAGCTTGTCGACTTCCTTTTACCTTAAAAGATGATCAAGGGCGCATTGTTGCTTATGAAAAACATTTATTATCAATGAAAGATAATAACCAATCAGATAATTTGAACGAATTAATTCAAGCAGGTGTACGCTCCTTTAAAATAGAAGGACGTTATAAAGATCTAAGTTATGTTAAAAACATTACAGCTTTTTATCGTCAAAAATTAGATACTATTTTGTCAAATTCGTCTAATTTACAATCAGCGTCAAGTGGTCGAACTGAGCACTTTTTTATACCAGATCCTCACCAAACATTTCATCGAGGAAGTACAGATTATTTTGTACATGGAAGAAAATCCAATATAGGTGCATTCGATTCACCTAAATTCATTGGTTTGCAAATTGGTGAGATAACTCAAATTACACCTAAAACTATCGATATTAAATCTGAGAAAATATTAACTAATGGAGATGGCTTAAATGTACTAATAAAACGAGAGATCTTTGGGTTTAGAGCTGATAAGGTGGAGAAACTTTCGGCTAATCAATATCGAATTTATCCAAATGAAATTCCTAAGCCGCTTTTTTCAGTTAAATTACCTTATATAGTGAATCGAAATCTTGATCATGTGTGGCAACAAAATTTATTGAAAGCATCAAGTAATCGCAGAATTGGTGTGTCATTTAAACTATATAATATTGAAAAAGGTATAGAGCTAATTGCAAAAAGCGAAGAGGGCGTTTGTGTCAAGGTAGAACTTAATGGGGAATTCGAACTTGCGGAACAACCAGATAAATCATTAAAAAATATTAGAGATAATTTATCTAAATTAGGAAAAACTATATATTATCTTACTGATTTTGATTTAAATTTATCAAAAATTTATTTTATTCCAAGTAGTCAACTAAATCAGCTTCGAAGGAATGCCACTAATGAATTGACGGCTAAAAGATTAACAAGTTATTGTCGCCAAAAACGTAAACCAGAACAAAACCCAGTTCCGTTTTATCCTGAAAATCATTTGAGCTTTTTGGCAAATGTTTATAATCATAAAGCAAGAGAATTTTATACACAACATGGAGTTGAATTAATTGAAAGTGCTTATGAAGCACATGAAGTTAAAGAAGAAGCGCCCTTAATGATAACCAAACATTGTTTACGGTTTGCGTTTAATTTATGTCCAAAACAAGCAAAAGGAATTCAAGGTGTTAAAACTAAAGTTACGCCAATGAAGTTAATTCAAAATAATGAAGAATTATTGCTAAAGTTCAATTGTAAAGCTTGCGAAATGCAAGTATGGGGTAAAATAAAAAAACACATTTTAAAAAAGCCACTTCCTGGAAGTGAGATTATGTTTATGGCAAAAAAATAAGGTATTTAAAAATGGTGGTTTAAGTTCATAATACCAAATATTATTTAACATAATATACATTATGCGAACCACGATAAACGTACGTGAATTCTGTGGATGTAAGCCATAAAATCATGCGTCAATTTAAATTAAGCTACCAAACCCACTAACCCTATAATTAATCTACAAATTAATAATACATAAACAATAAAATCAATAAAATCAACATGTTAAAATAATGTATATTATGTTAAATAATATTTTTTAACGAATAAATATAAATATTAATTAATGAGCAATTGTTGTTTTATTATAAAATATGCTACTCTAATAAATTAATAAATTTTAATTATTTCCTTTCGTTAATATGCAAAATATTTTTAAGACATTACGTTCAAAAAGTTATTCCGTTCCATGTGAATTATGTAGTATGGGATCTTTCTGCATTCCCATGTTGCTTAAAATTAAACAGTATATTAGAAAGAAAAATATCTTATGTTAAAAATGAAATCCTAGCAAAATCTAATACGCCCTTTACTAAATTTTATATTATTCATTCGGGTGCATTAAAAACTTTTGTTACAACTTCTGATAATCATCAACGAGTTAATGGCTTTTATTTACCAGGAGATATTGTTGGTTTAGATTCAATTGCAACTCAAGTGTATAATAATAATATTCAAGCTCTTAGTAATACATTGGTTTGTGAGCTTTATTATGATGAGCTGATGTCGTTAGTTGATACCCAAAAAAATATTAGAGACCTTGTGTTTAATTTGTTAAGCTCTGATATTTATAATTACCAAAAATTAGTATTATGCTATTCTCAAAAAAAGGCTGATGAACGAGTAGCAACTTTTATTTATTCACTTTATCAGCGTTATGAAAAGAAAGGTCATTCTTCATTGAATATTAAGCTCATGATGAGCCGAGCCGATATCGCTAATTATTTAGGTTTAACAATTGAAACAGTTAGCAGAAATTTATCAAAGTTGCAAGAACAAAATATTTTATTAGCTAGAGGAAAATATTTATTTATCAAAAATTTAAACGGTTTAATAGATTTAGGTAATTAGATTTATTTATGTTAAAATAATCAGAATAAATTTTGTAAGGTCTTAATATATGGCAAGTTTAAAGAACACGCTTATTGTAGTTGCTATGTCCCTAACCTCTTTTTCTTCGTTTGCTGCTCAACAATTAACGGAGCAACAAGCTAAAGGTTTACAGTCATTTAAAAGTATAACTATCCGCGGAGCTTTTTATACTGATAGTGATTATATCATGGCAATGTCGAGAGCTGCGGATAAAGAAGGAGCTGCTTCCTTTTATATAACCACAACTAATATCAGTCCTTCTAATGATACTTTAAGGATTGTTTATGCGAAATTATATAAAGCCGATGCTCCTAAAGCAGAAGAACAAGCTGAAAGCCTTCGCAAGTTTGAAGGTATTTATGAATATCCAAAATCTAAAGCCATACGTTTAGAGCCTTTCAACATTGTGCGTATTCGTGGTTATTTTCCCAGTGAATATGATATTAACCAAGCAATTGCTAGAGAAGCATCAGCAAAAGGTGCTTATGCTTATTATATTGATTCACGTAGTGAATTAGGTAGTAATATACAAGTTGCTGCTTATTTGTTTAAGAAAGATGCACCTGAACGTAAACTTCAACCTGAGGATGCAATTCCATATGACTCTGAAGCTGGTCAACAAGCTCTTGCACAAGGTGGTGATGCGGCTATGCAGGTAGAAAAACCTGGCTATTATTCTCCTTCAGCTTTTAATGAAAAATTTTATGCCGATAAATTTAATAATAAAGTAAAAGTCATTAATCAAGCCACACAAAAAGCAACAACTTCTGCAACAACTAATGCTTCTGCATCTCAAGTTACGACGATAACAACTGAGCCACAACGCATTATACGTTACACTGTCACTCTACCCGATGGACGAAAGATCCAAGAATTGAATGATGCAACTGCAGCAAAAATGGTTGCGTTTGATACAATTAAATTCAGAGGTTACTATGTAACTGATCAGGAAATTTCTTATCAAGCGGGTAAACGAGCTATTGATGCTGGGGCCAAGTATTATCATATTGCTAGAATTGCCCATGATTCAAATGGTCCAAATATAACTGTTTTTGTAGATCTGTATCGATAGTTTATATAGACAATCGGGCGCATAAGCGCCCTATTTTTTTGTATGAAGCTATAGTTGTGATTTAACTACATCAATTTGCTGCTTGATGCGTTTTGCTGAAATTGGATATGATGTACCAAGCTGTTGCGCAAATAAATTTACTCTTAATTCTTCAATCATCCAACGGATATCTGTCACTTTAGTGTCCGATCGTTGATTGTTTGGTAAACTATTAATCCAATTATCATACTGATTCTGAACATCTTCTATAATACTCATTGATTGTCTATCTCTTGCTATATTTTGAAATAATTTTTCAATTCTTTTTTCAATTGCCAATAAATATCGAGAGATATCATTCAATCTTCTATAACTTGATTGAGCAACAAATCCTTTATAAACTAATCTATTAAGTTGCTGTTTGATATCTGACAAGGCAAATGCTAAAGATAAATCAACGCGCCCTTTTAACTTTTTATTAATGCTAAAATGCAAAGTTAGTATTGATTCGACTTGCTTAGCAATATCAACAACTATTTCATTAATATGAGTTTTAGTATAATTAAGTAATTGCTGATAATCATCAGTTGAATGTATTGCTTTATTATTTGTTTCAATTAAATAATCAATACCACAAGCGATACAATCATCAATAAGCATTAACACGTTACCAAACGAATTAAAATATAAACTTAATTTCGATTTATTGGGTAATTTTTCATGTAAATACTTGATTGGAGAGGGAATATTAAGCATTAATAAGCGTCTTAAACCTAATTTAGTTAATCTTTGTTGTTCTGATTGATTATCAACTAACTTTATACTTACGGAATTTTGATTATCAATAATTGCTGGATAAGCCTTAACAGTATAGTTTTTTTGTTTTTCTTCATAAACATCAGGAAGTTTTCCAAATGTCCAATCTGTCAAATTATTTTGCTCAATTGAGTTATCTTTTTTATTAATAGTAATAGATGATAAAGCTTGTTGAAGTTGAGTTTTGAGTTGCTGTTTTAGCATATCAAGATCTTTACTTGAAGCAATTTCCTTATTATTACTATCAATAATACTAAAATTCATTTTTAAATGTTCAGGGACTTGCTCTAATTGCCAATTTTCTGATGTAATTTTCACACCAGTCATTTTATGAAATTCATTTTCTAAGCATTCAAGAAGCGGTTTTTCTGTAGTATCTACCCTATCTAAAAACGCATCTGCATAATTTGGTGCAGGGACAAGGTTTCGTCGTAAAGATTTAGGCAATGATTTGATTAATGCAATTATTAAATCTTTTCTAAAACCTAGCACTTGCCAATCGAATCCCTTGTTTTTAATTTGGTTTAAGATATCAAGTGGAATTTTTATAGTGACGCCGTCACGGTTATGACCAATATCAAAGTGATAACTAAGTGCTAGCTTAAAATGATCTTGATACCAGAAATCAGGAAAATCATTTAAGTTAATTAATTGTGCTGATTGCCTGATCAGCATCTCTTTTTGTACATTAAGATAATCAGGATCAGATTTTTGTTTCTGCATCCACCATTTATCAAAATGTCTAGATGAAATAACGGATTTATCTATGCGTTTATCATAGAAATCAAATAATTCATCATCATCAATTAAAATATCCTGACGACGTGATTTATGTTCTAAATCTTCAACTTCATTAATCAATTTTTGATTTTGCTTGTAAAATTTATGACTTGTGAACCAATCACCTTCAACTAATGCATGTCGAATAAACAGAGTGCGACTTAAAATAGGATCAATTTTACTGTAATTTACTATTCTATTAGTAACAATTGGTAACCCAAATAAGGTTACTTTTTCGTTTGCTATTGTTGTGCCCTGCTTTTTAGACCACCTAGGTTCGTTATAGTCATATTTCACTAAATGTTTAGCTATAGGTTCAATCCATTCAGCTTCAATTTTTGCTGCTGTTCTTCCCCATAATCTATTTGTTTCAACAAGTTCACTAGCAATACACCATTTGGGTTGGTTTTTGAAAAGTGCTGAATTAGGAAAAATTGCAAATTTTATATTACGTGCACCTATATACTCACGCTTTTCAAGCTCTTTCATTCCAATATGAGATAGTAAACCGCTTAGTAACGAGATATGTAATGAATTATAATCAGCTTCTTTACTATTAATCGGAAACGCTAATTGCTTAATTGTTTGTCTAATTTGCGTATAGACATCTTGCCATTCACGGATTCGAAGATAATTTAAAAACTCTTTTTGGCATAATCGTCTAAATTGATTCCCTGATAATACGTTCTGTTGTTCTTTAATGTAGTTCCATAAATTAATTAAAGAAATAAAATCTGACTCCTTATCAACAAAACGACGATGTTTCTCATCCGAAGCTTGCTGTTTATCAAAAGGTCTTTCTCTTGGATCTTGAATCGATAAAGCAGCAGTAATTATCATTATTTCTTTAATGCACCCTAGGCGCCTTGCTTCAACCAGCATCCTAGCTAATCTTGGATCAATTGGTAATTGTGCTAAAATTTTACCTATTTCAGTTAAATGATATCTATTCTGTATGGTATGAATTGCCCCAAGTTCCTCTAATAAGCGAAGTCCATCACGAATGTATTTTGAATTAGGTTTTTCAACAAAAGGAAAAGCGGCAATATCTCCTAAGCCTAATGATGTCATTTGTAATATTACTGAAGCCAAATTGGTCCGCAATATTTCGGGTTCGGTAAATTTGGGGCGAGATAAAAAATCTTGTTCATCATATAAACGTATGCAGATACCATTAGATGTTCGTCCACAACGTCCTTTACGCTGATTGGCAGAGGCTTGTGATATTGGTTCAATAGGTAAACGTTGAACTTTAGTTCGGTAACTATAACGACTAATTCTGGCTAATCCCGAATCGATCACATATTTAATGCCTGGAACAGTTAATGATGTTTCTGCCACATTAGTAGCAAGGACAATTCGACGTTTAGTATGTGATTGAAAAATTCGATTTTGTTCTGATGCTGATAACCTTGCATATAATGGCAAAATATCCGTATGACGAAGTTCTAACTTATTAAGTGTATCGGCAAGATCTCGAATTTCTCGTTCTCCTGTTAAAAAGATTAATATATCCCCAAGACTTTCAGTTGATAATTCATCAATGGCATCTATAATCGGTTGAAAATCACAACTTTTATCATTATTATCATCTTCTTTCAGGATTGGGGGACGATATCTAACCTCGACTGGATAGGTACGACCCGATACTTCAATAATTGGAGCCTCATTGAAGTGTTTAGAAAAACGTTCCACATCAATAGTCGCTGATGTTATTATGACTTTTAAGTCTGGACGTTTAGATAATAACTGCTTAAGATAGCCTAAAATAAAATCAATATTCAAACTGCGTTCATGTGCTTCGTCAATAATAATAGTATCATATTGTAGTAAGAATTTATCTTTCTGAATTTCAGCAAGCAATATTCCGTCAGTCATTAATTTAATCAGAGTTGTGTCATTGACATGATCAGAAAATCTGACTTTAAAACCAACTAACTGCCCTATCTCTGTTTTTAGCTCTTCAGCGATACGATTAGCTACTGAACGTGCTGCTAATCGTCTTGGTTGGGTATGACCAATATAGCCTTTGACACCTAAGCCTAATTCTAAACAGATTTTGGGAATCTGTGTTGTTTTTCCCGAGCCAGTTTCACCAGCAATTATAACTACTTGATTATGTTTAATAGCATCATAAATTTCTTGTTTTTTTTCAATTACAGGCAAATTTTGGGGAAAATCAATTTTCTTCGGAAACGATTCTATTCTGTTTTGATAATGTAAGTTAGCTTCTTGTATGGTGGAGTCTATATCAGTTATAGTTTGACTTTTCTTAGCTAATTTTATTATTTTATGCTTATTTAAGAAAGTCATTGAATCAAGATTTTTTAATTGCTGTTGAGATAGCATAGCGTTTCAGATATTTCAATTATAGTTACATTAATACACGATTATAACAAATTTAACCTATTATTAGGAGTTCAAATGAAAAAAACGTTTTTGTTAACTGCTCTATTTATGGCTTTACTGGCTTTATCAGGATGTAATGACTCAAGTACTTTACAAGAGACCGACCTCATGCACCACCGTTTTGTACTCACTAAAGTAAATGGTCAAGATATTCCGTTAGATGATCAAGCAGAGCTTATATTTGGGGAAAATATGACAATTACAGGTAAAATGTGTAACCATTTTTCTGGTAAAGTTACTTTAGACAACGGTAGCATAAAAGGTAGTGGAATTGTGATGACTAAAATGCTTTGTAATGATGATCAATTAAATCAATTAGATTATATTATTGAGAACTTAATTACTGAAGGTACAAAAATCAATTTAAAAAATAATCAACTAACCTTGAAAAATAACAATAATGAACTAATTTATCAACTTAAAGACTTAATGTAAGCCAAATGTTTAGTTGCTATAATTTAGTATGTTATTATAAATAACAAAATATATTAAAGATAAAATACTTTATTTAAAATACTGTTAAGAATATAATAAGAAGAATTTTAAAGGGTTTAACTTATTGATGAAATTATTATATTCTTCAAAGATTTTATGTGATTTTGGTAGCCATATTGAGCTACAAATACCTTTTTTAACCAATAAAACTACCAATGCTTTGCCATTGGTTTTTTTTGCAAAAAGTTGGTTTATCGAATTTTTTAAATTGAATTAAAACATTAACCTTAACATTAAATAAATTACTAAGTAGATACTATTATGAAAAAGACAAAAATTGTTTGTACGATCGGACCAAAATCTGAATCAAAAGAAATGTTAGCAAAATTATTAAATGCAGGCATGAATGTTATGCGTTTAAATTTTTCGCATGGTGATTACGAAGAACATGGCAACCGTATCAAAAATTTACGTGAAGTAATGCAAGAAACTGGTTTAAAAGCAGCTATTATGCTAGACACCAAAGGCCCTGAAATTCGCACTATTAAATTAGAAGGCGGTAATGATGTATCCCTAGTTGCAGGTCAAACATTCACGTTTACTACAGACAAAAATGTTATCGGAAACAAAGACCGTGTAGCCGTAACTTACGATGGTTTTGCGCATGACCTTAAACCAGGTAATCGTGTTTTAGTTGATGATGGCTTAATTGCTATGGACGTTAAAGAAATTAAAGGTAATGAGGTTATTTGTACTGTTTTAAATAACGGTGAACTCGGTGAAAATAAAGGTATTAATTTACCTGGAGTTTCAATTAAATTGCCAGCACTAGCAGAAAAAGATAAAAATGACCTGATTTTTGGTTGTGAACAAGGTGTTGACTTTATTGCTGCATCATTCATTCGGAAACGTTCTGATGTAGATGATATTCGTACTCACTTAAAAGCTCATGGTGGTGAAAACATTAAAATTATATCTAAAATTGAAAACCAAGAAGGTTTAGATAATTTTGATGAAATTCTTGATGCTTCTGACGGTATTATGGTTGCACGTGGTGATTTAGGGGTTGAGATCGCTGTTGAAGAAGTTATTTTTGCTCAAAAAATGATGATCAAAAAATGTAATAAAGCATCTAAACCAGTCATAACAGCAACACAAATGCTTGATTCAATGATTAAAAACCCACGTCCAACTCGTGCGGAAGCTGGTGATGTAGCTAATGCAATTATTGATGGTACAGATGCAGTTATGCTTTCGGGTGAAAGTGCTAAAGGTAAATATCCGCTCGAAACTGTGAATGTTATGGCAACTATCTGTAACCGAACTGATAACACAATTCCAGCATCGTTAGAATTGACATCAAAAGAAGAAAAGTTGAGTATAACTTCAGCTGTTTGCTGTGGTGCTGTAGAAATTGCTGAGCGTTTAAATGCTCCATTAATTGTTGTAGCAACTCGTAGCGGTAAATCAGCTAGGGAAGTTCGTCATTATTTTCCTAGAGCTCGTATTTTAGCATTATCTTCAAGTCAAAAGACAGTTAATCAGTTAGCCGTGACAAAAGGTGTAGAGCCTATTTTAATTGATTCAATTAACTCAACTGACGATTTTTATCGTTTAGGTAAAGAGATGGCTGTGAAAGTATGCGGTTTACAACAAGGTGATATCATTGTGATGGTATCTGGTGCTTTAGTACCAAGTGGAACTACTAACACAACATCTGTTCACCGTATTTAAAACGACATACTTATTATTTGTCCTGAAATAAAAAAGTTAGCTACATGCTAGCTTTTTTTTTTACATAAGATATCCTGTATAAAATACTATTAATAGAATTTGAAAGATTAAAATGATTGAAGAAAAAGTATATTTACCTAAGGAACTAAGTTGGTTATCTTTCAATCAGCGAGTTTTACAAGAAGCTGCTGATAAAAGTAATCCACTTATAGAGAGGATACATTTTTTAGGTATATACTCAAGTAATCTTGATGAATTTTATAAAGTACAGTTTGCCAACTTAAAAAAATATGTACTTATTGAACAAGAACAAGCCAACTCATCTTCTAACTCTAAAAACTTATTACGCCAAGTAAACCAAAAAGTTATTCAACTAGAATTACAGTTTGACCAGCTTTATAATGAACTATTATTAGAAATGGCGAGAAATCAAATCTTTTTGATTAACGAAAGACAACTTTCTTCTTATCAAGAAGGTTGGATAAAAAACTATTATAAACAAAATCTTAGACAATATATTACCCCTATTTTACTCGATAGTCATACCGAACTTATTCAATTTTTAAAAGATGATCATGCCTATTTGGCTGTAGAAATTATTTGTGAAGATAAAACCAATTATGCGTTACTTGAGTTACCGACGGATAATATTTCTCGTTTTGTTTTATTACCGTCAGAAGTTTCAACTAAAAATAAATCGATCATTTTTTTGGATAACATATTACGTTACTGTTTACCCGATATTTTTAAAGTGTTTTTTGATGCCAAAGAATTAAATGCCTATTCTATTAATATTAATAGAGATGCTGAATACGAATTAAACACAGAATTAGACAGTTTGCTTGAACTTATGTCACAAGGTTTAAAACAACGTTTGACTGCTCAGCCAGTTCGTTTTACTTATCAAAAAGATATGCCAAAAGCATTATTTGAGTTATTGATTAATAAATTGTTATTAACTGAACAAGACGCAATGCCAAGTGGACGCTATCCTAATTTTAAAGATCTTGTGAAATTTCCTGATTTTGGTCAAAAAAAGCTATTAAATAAAAAAATTCCAAGCCTAAGCTATAATCGATTTAAACAATTTCGTAATTCGTTTGATGCGATTAAAGATCGAGATGTATTGCTTTATTATCCCTATTACTCTTTTGGACATGTATTAGAGATTATGCGCCAAGCTTCGTTTGATCCATCTGTTACGCAGATTCGCATGAATATCTACAGAGTTGCAAAAGATTCCCGCTTTATTCATGCGGCCATTAATGCTGCCAATAATGGTAAAAAGGTCACTGTAGTTGTTGAATTGCAAGCAAGGTTTGATGAAGAGGCAAATATAAAATGGGCAAAACGATTAATTAGTAGTGGAATTAAAGTTATCTATTCACAACCAAAACTAAAGATCCACGCTAAATTATTTTTGATTGATCGTAAAGAGAATAACGAAATTGTTCGTTACGCCCATATTGGTTCAGGTAATTTTAATGAAAGGACTGCAAGAATTTATACCGATTTTTCGTTATTAACTGCAGATCCTGTAATTACAGATGAAGTTAAAAATGTATTTAATTTCATTGAAAACCCATTTAAACCAGTTTCATTCCATCATTTACTTGTGTCTCCACAAAATACCCGATTGAGATTTTATGAATTTATCCAACAAGAAATAAATAATGCTAAAGCAGGTAAAGTAGCTGGTATCTATTTAAAACTCAATGCAATAACCGATAAAGATATGATAGACCAATTATACCGTGCATCTTGTGCAGGTGTAAAAATTAGAATTGTAGTAAGAGGAACTTGTGTCTTGATACCCAAAATTCCTAATTTAAGCGAAAATATTACTGTCACAAGTATTGTTGATCAGTTTTTAGAACATGCTCGTGTGTATATTTTTGAAAATGATGGGAAAAAAGATACTTATATTTCTTCTGCTGATTGGATGCCTCGTAACCTAGATAATCGTATTGAAGTAGGTGTAAAAATCTTCGATCCAATAATAAAATCAACTATCCATAATATTTTTAATATTCAATGCAATGATAATGTAAAGGCTCGTATTATTGATAAAGATGCAACTAATAATTATGTACAAAGAGGTAATAAGAAAAAAATTAGAGCACAATATGCCATTTATGATTATTTGAATCAGTTAGAAACGGTTGAATAAGGGATTTAAAGTGAATAAATTCAATGAATATGCGGTAGTTGATCTTGGTTCAAATAGTTTTCACATGGTTATTGCTCGTATTATAGATGGTGCTATACAGATCATTTATAAAAATAAAAAAAATATTCATCTTGCCACAGGGCTTAATGCTAATAACCATCTAAGTGAATCAAGCATTATGCGAGGTCTGGAATGTCTTACACTATTTTCCGAAAGATTAATTGGCTTTCCTCCCGAAAATGTTCGTGTTGTGGCAACTCATACATTACGGGTTGCAAAAAATAGATATAAATTTTTAATGGCTGCGGCTAAAGTATTTCCATTTCCTATAGAAATCATATCGGGACAAGAAGAAGCACGTCTTATTTATTTAGGTACTATGACATCAGAACCAACATCGTCAAATGATACTAAATTTGTAATAGATATCGGTGGAGGATCTACAGAAATTGCAATAGGTAGAGGAAATGATCTAAAACCGTTGATTGTTGCTAGTCGCCCTATGGGATGCATAACTTATGCTAAACAGTTTTTTCATGAAAAAAAAATTAACGCTATTTCATTCGAACAAGCAAAGCTTGCCGCCGAACAACAAATTGAAAGCTTGATTAATATTATAAAAAAACAAAATATTACTGTTGCATTTGGTACATCAGGAACCATCAAGTCTATTTATCGTATCTTATTAGATATTGGGGTTTGTGATGGAATTATTACCCAAAAAAGGCTCGATGATTTAATTAGTTATGTTTTAGAATTCAACTCTTTTCAAGATATTGACTACCCTTCACTTTCTAGTGAAAGAAAAAGTGTATTTGTCAGCGGGCTAGCTATATTTAGTGGGGTTTTTAACGCATTTGGGTTAAATACTTTACAATTTAGCCCATGCGCATTACGTGAAGGGGTGCTTTATGAGTTGGTTGGAGGTCTTAATTTCCGAGATATTAGACAAAATACCGCGCAAACTCTTTCTGAACATTACAATATAGACCAACGCCATGCTACGCAAGTCGTTAAAACTGCAAAATATTTATTTTCTCAATGGCAACAACAAGCACCAACATCTATTCCGGCAAGCCTTGAATCTATTTTATATTGGGCTGCTTTGTTACATGAGGTAGGGTTAAAAATTAACTTTTCTTCAGTTCATAAACATTCAAGCTATATTTTACAAAATAGTAATTTACCCGGATTTAACGAAGAACAGCAATTACTTTTGTCTACTCTTGTACGTTACCATAGAAAGACTATCAATATAGATACACTACCCTATTTTAGTTTGTTCGAATACAAACATATAATACCGCTAATGCAAATCCTAAGATTATCTATACTCATCAATAATCAGCGAAACACAGAAATTAATTTACAAGCATTTCGTTTAAAATTAATAAAAAATAAACTAACTAAAGTGACTATAGAAATTAATCGGGAATTTGTTGAAAATAATAAATTGATATTATTTGATTTAGAACAAGAAAAAAAATATTGGAAAGAAATTGAGGATTGGAAACTATCGATTGTAGTCTGTTAATTATAAAAGCCCCTGTAAATCAATTTATATGTAGAAAAAAACGTGTTGTTTACACTTCATAGTAAACTAAACCCACCCTAAATTTTGTATATTTGTAAGTTTGTAACTATTGTGAATACCTCAAACTTAGTACAAGATTCAAGTATAAAATATGGTAATACTGTGTGAGGTTGATAATAGTAGACACAACGACTTAATTACACAATGTGACAGCTAATGGCAATTGAGATTAATTTAGTGGCTTGTAGCTCTCTTGCCCATGTTTTTCGTTGCATTGTGGGCACTACAGCTTTTTTATGATTTCTTCCTGAGGCTGCGATTTTAGATTTAACTCGGCAAGCATTTGTTACTATAGAGAATTTTCTACTTTCTTGCTGTACTATTTTAAGGGATAGTTACAGTTACGGCTTTTGTTTTTCGTTGAAATAATTTCCTAATACCTCAAATTGATTTTTAATTTATTTGCTTTATAATTGGCAAATCTTAAACAACCATAATAAATAAAGGAAATAAAATGAAGAAGACATTAATTGCACTAACAACTTTTGCTTGTTTTTCAAATTTTGCTTATGCTGAAACAAATGAACTTTACCTAGGAGGTCAATTAGGAGCTTCTATAATAAAAGTGAAAAATATTAAGGATACCTTACATTATAATCACGGCACTGTTATCAACGATGGTATTTTTGACTCAATGCATAAAACTAAATTAGCAGGTGCTTTAAATTTAGGTTACAACTTTTCTAATTATGATATTCCTGCACGTGTAGAATTATCTCTTACCTTACGTGGCAATACAGATAAAAAAGAAAATAGATACACTGATTATGAAGAATATCGTCTTCATACTACTCAAAAAGTCAAAGCCCGCATGAATACATTAATGTTAAATGGTTATTATGATATTGATATTGACTCACCAATTACTCCATTTATTGGTGCGGGATTTGGTGTTGCCTTCACTAAACTAGAAAATAGCCATAAGGAAAAATATAACGTTTCTGTTGATGGTGTTGATTATGAACGTTCATTATCAAAAACAAAAACAAAGTTTGCATGGAATGTTGCTGCTGGCGTAGCTTATAAGTTGAATAATAATATGGTTGTTGATTTCACTGCTCGTTATGTGGATGCAGGTAAAGTAAACATCAAAAAACATAATGAATACTATCGAACTAATGCTAGTGCTGAGCTAAGTTCAATTGATTTATTAGCTGGTGTTCGCTATAGCTTCTAATTAATAAACTAAAAAAACAATGGCTCTTTTTAGTTTAGTTACCAATATTATCGCTACATTTCTTGCTACTGTTAATATGTAGAAAAAAACTGGGTTATTTACACTTCATGGTTAAGTAACCACTCCAAAACCCCATAAGGCGTTTTTTCTAAAATCACCTTATGGGGGTTAACAAAATTATAATAATTAATCAATTAAGACTTAGTCTTCACCTTTTGAATCACTATATACTTGTTGATTATGCCGTATTTTAATCCAAAGTTGGTATTACTCTTTTTACTTTTCCATTCATTTGTAAGCAGCAAGTTTAGTTGATTTTTGAAATACGGTGGTTATTATTACTGTAAACAACCCGAGTAATTCCAGCATGGCTTGCCAAAGAAACGTGTAATTGATAATAAAAGCTCTCATCTAAAATTAAATGAGAGCATTTATATTTAGCTTTTAATTAAGCAACACCTGGAATGGTGAAGTCCATAATAAGCAATAAGGTTGGTAAAATGAAGATAGATAAAACTGTTGATGCAAAGAAAATGCTTGATGCTTGTTCTTGCTCAACATTCCAATTGTAAGCCAAAATAACCGCTGTTGATGCCGTTGGCATTGCCAATAAGAAAACTAATTCTTCTGCTTCCATACCTGTTATGCCAAATAGATATACGGAAATAAGTGCAACAATTGGTGTAATAAAACTTTTCAACACAACATTAATCATTAATGGTTTAGATAATTTCAATTTAACACCATGAATACCAACACCGACCGCAATAAGTGAAATGAAGTTACAGGCATTTGACATAATATCAAAAGTGTTAAACACAAAATGTGGTAGCCATTTAGTTCCATCGGTAACGCTCACAATTAACCCTAAAATAACGGCTAAAAACATTGGCTTCATAAGTGAATTTTTTACTGCACTAAAGATCATACCACCGGTGACTTTACCACCAGACAATTTAGTATCACAAAGTTCTAATAAAAATATTGTCATTGGAATCAATGATAATGCAACAACAAAATTAGCAATCGCAACGGAAATAGTTGATGCGGCTCCTAACATTAACGTCAAGAAAGGAACACCCATCCCCCCCATGTTTGGAAAACAGCATAGCATTGCATTCATAGCTGTTGACTTTAACTCTTTATGCAAAATGTATTTATTGGTTAAAAAACAAATTATCCATAAAAATGACATAGTACAGAAAAATGCAATCATCCAAATCCCATTGAATATTTGCGATGGCTTAGCATGAGACGTATGCACAAAAAGTAAAGCAGGAAAGACAAAGTTTGATACCAGTCCTGATAATAATTTTTTAGAATCCTTCGAAAAGATCCCTTGCTGCACACATAACCAACCAAGAAAAATTAACAAAAAAACCGGAAGACAAGAACTAACAACTTGCCCAACTGCTGACCAGATCAGATTCATTTTTTAAAACTCCTAAAATAATATTACTAAAAATACAAATTCGGTAAATGGTCGGTAACTTCAGATTAGATATTATATTTATAGACCTAGCTAAAATAAGTGGGTAACAAAATCGAATATATTTATTACATGTAAAACAATATTCTTCGTTGTTGAAACTTGATATTATTAAATGCGATTTCGCACTCATTATGTTTAATTAAAGACATTCTTTAATGAAAACCTTTGTTATATTCAAATGTAAAATATAGTAACTTAGGTATTATTATACTTATTCTTTTCGATCTTGTGTAAATCAAGATCTACTAACTGTCTTAAAAACTCAAAAAAACATTAAAACTTTGCTCTAAACTTGTTAATAATAGAGTTTTATTTCTTTAAAAAACAATCAATAAGAAAATATAAAACATGAGTGTTAAATTATAGTAAAAATTAATATTGCACTAAAATTTCTTAAATGCTGTTTTTTTATAACGTGTTATTCATTATAAAAAAACATACCTATTATAGATAATAATTTGATTTACTTTATTTATATAGAATTACTGCCACAAAGCCTTATTATTGATATTCATATAATGACAATAAATCTTGAAAACAATATATAGTAAAGATTGTTTCTGAATAATCAATTAATAACTAGCATAATGTAAATCATTTCTGTGTTATTGTAAAATCAGTAATACATTTGACTATTTTTTGTCTAAAGATTTTTTACATATCAAATAATAACTGTTATGTTTTAACTAACTGATCATTGATAATTTTTTAGTTCGCTAACTAAAAAATCGATTAAACATCGAGTTCGGAGCGGTAATAATTTACGGCTTGGATAAACGGCATAAATATTCAAATCCTCGACTTTATAATTCAACAAAACACGAACTAAACGGCCTATTTTAATATCTTTACCAATAATAAAATCAGGTTGCAACGAAATACCACCTCCTTGTAACATAATTTGGCGGCAAGTATCGCCATTATTACAATAGATATTCGCTTTTAAATTCACCGAGTAATGGGCATTGTCTTTATAAAAATGCCATTGCTCTTTTTTAGCCCACTGACTATACATCACAATTTTATGATTCAACAAATCATCAGGATCATTCGGCATGCCATATTTAGCAATATAATCAGGCGACGCGGCGGCTATGATTTGCGTAGTTGCCAACTTACGGCTAATCAGCGACGAACTTTCTAGCCGACCAATTCGAACAGCAAGATCGTAGCCCTCCTCAAGCAGATCAACCACACGATCTGACAACGTAATATCTAGCTCAATTTTAGGGTATTTATTGATAAATTTTTGCCATAAAGGCGCCAAATGCAAAATACCAAAACTAACAGGCACATTAACCCGAAGAATACCTTGTGGACTTGCATGATCTAAAGTGAGGCTATTTTCTGCTTCTGTAGTAGCATTAATAATGGCTTTAGCTTGCAAATAAAAAATTTGCCCCTCATGGGTAATGACCATTTTGCGAGTTGTACGTTGTAACAACCGAACTTGCAAGCGATTTTCTAATGCTTGAATATAACGTGACACTGCCTGCTTAGACATATTTAACTTAACTGACGCATCAACAAAACTATTACAATCAACTACCGCCACAAAAACCATCATTTCTAGTAATTTATTAGATCTATCCATCTACCTTTCACCAACACCAAACAATTGTCCCACTTATTTTGACAATAAATCACATAATAGCTTATTTATCTACAAAATAATAACCATTATCATAAACAAATGGTGCTAACCAATCACAATAATTAACTTACAGGAAAAATAAAATGAAACAATATCAAACAGATCTAGCTTCACTCATGTTACGAATTGCCTTGGGTGTCATGTTCTTGGCGCACGGTTTTACTAAACTACTCGTCTTTACTCCCTCAGGTACTGCGCAATATTTTCAATCACTTGGCTTTCCTTGGTTTATTGGTTATTTAGCCATTATGTTTGAAATTGGCGGCGGTTTGTTATTGCTTTTAGGTATTTTAACCCGCATTGTTAGTTTATTGGCAGTGATTCAAATGATTGTTATTACATTTATTCACTCAGTGAATGGTTGGTCATTTAGTAACGCAGGTGGCGGTTGGGAATATCCTGCCTTTATGGCGCTAACAGCACTCAGTTTAGCATTGCTAGGAAGTGGTCGCTTTAGTGTATTAGCTAAATATTTGGCGTATTAGAGGGGGAGATATTAGTTGTTTTTTTGACAAAACAGTTGAATAAAAACCTCAATAAAATAAATACTTTTTCTGTCTGATCTTTACTTAGGGTTGAGTGGGTTAGAAGAGTAAAAGGCTCGGTTTGTGATCGAGCCAATTTAGATTGTTTATAATTATGTTATCGCTTTTTTGGCATCCATTATCCATAATCATTTAATTACAATGCTATAATTTATAAAATAGCCAGTTTGGTTTGAACAAACATTTCACAACTTACAACCGATGCAAAATTGGTTAAGGCAGACATAAAGTTGTTATGTACCACTTGGGATGGAATCGTTTTACCATCAAATTCGAGATCACAAGTTGTACAAGCATCGTGGATTAATATCGGTTGATAACCTAGTTCGGATGCGTGACGTGTTGTTGAGTCAACACACATATGGCTCATCATTCCACAAATAACCATCTGCTGGATCTGTTCTTGTTGTAATTTTTTTTGTAGCTCAGTTTGATAAAAACTATTAGGGAATGTTTTTTTGACAAGATACTCATGCAAGTTACCAAGCGGTAACAAACTTGGATGAATTTCAGCGCCTAAACTTCCGTTAGCAAAAAAATCCGCATGAGGATCAGACTTTATATGCTGAATATAAAAGATCGGTAATTGTTGTGCTCTAAAGTGTTTTTGTAGTTTTAAGGTATTTTGTAAAGTTAATTCTGTATTGTTTAAAGTAAATTTACCCGTTGGGAAATAGTCATTTTGTACGTCGATAATTATTAACCCTTGTTTCATTATTTTGTCCTTAAATTATGTTTGAGTTGATAATTATGCGATAATTACGCTATCTGTTACATAATGAATTGAAAGTATTATTACTTACCTACTTTCAAAATGAAAAAGATAAACAAGTATGGATAAAAAAGATCGCGCTATTTTAGATGAACTTAAAAAAAATAGTCGTCAATCATGGAAAGAAATTGGCGAAAAAGTATATTTGTCAGGACAGGCTGTTGGACAGCGAGTTCAAGAATTGTATGATAATCATATTATTGAAAAATTTA
Organism: Gilliamella sp. Gris3-2; assembly: GCF_001690345.1. NCBI lineage: Bacteria > Pseudomonadati > Pseudomonadota > Gammaproteobacteria > Orbales > Orbaceae > Gilliamella > Gilliamella sp. Gris3-2. The sequence continues at coordinate 26,361 of NZ_LZHB01000061.1, read as the reverse complement.
CTATTAAAGAAAAAACAAATCAGCTTCAGTTTATAACGATTTATATGAATTCAAATCAATTCACCTCGTTCGAAAACATGGTCATGTCGTTTAAAGAAATCATCGAATTTTATAAAATCACAGGCGATGGGTGTTATTTTATAAAAAGTGAATTTACAGACCAAAACTTACCACATTTTTTAGACAAACTTGAGCTCTATTGCCGTTATAAAGTTAGTCATCAGTCAAAAGTGATTAAATAACGCTATTTTAAAAATTTACACCTAAACTTGTTGACTATTTTTTGTATAAAGATTTTTTACATAAAAAACAAAAAAAAGTTGCGAGCAAATAAATTCTGTTATATTTTGTTCAGTAGCTTTAATTATCAACTCAGTTAAAGGTTTTTTATTTTTATGAATTGTTTTTGCGTTTTTATTACTAATGCTATTAGTACACATCATCATCACCATCATTCCTGAATAGTCTTCGGGCGATTGGTGCTGGAAGACTTTGGTCTTCCGGTGATATCGCAAAAGCAAGCAGAAACCCTCGGAAGATCAAACTTCCGAGGGTTTTTTGTTTGTAGTTTATAAATTTTTAGATAACTTTGGAGAAAGATATGTTGGATAATTCGCGTTTACGCATTGCTATGCAAAAGTCAGGTCGATTAAGTGACGAATCAAAAAAGTTACTTGCCCAATGTGGTATTAAAATTAATCTTCAAGAACAGCGTTTGATCGCTTTTGCTGAAAATATGCCCATTGATATCTTGCGTGTTCGTGACGACGATATTCCCGGACTGGTTATTGATGGCGTTGTCGATATTGGAATTGTCGGCGAAAATGTTTTAGAGGAGGAAGCATTAGATAGGCAGGCCGAAGGCGAAGATCCACAATTTAAAAAATTGCGCAGTTTAGATTTTGGTGGCTGTCGGTTGTCGATCGCAGCACCTCGTGATTTTGAGTATACAGGACCAGAATGTTTAAATGATTTGCGTATTGCCACCACTTACCCTCACCTGCTCCGCCGTTATCTTGCTCAATATAATGTTAACTTTAAAACATGTTTGCTTAATGGTTCGGTCGAAGTTGCCCCTCGGGCTGGACTTGCCGATGTAATTTGCGATTTGGTTTCGAGTGGTGCAACGCTTGAGGCCAATGGACTAAAAGAGATCGAAGTTATCTATAAATCAAAAGCCTGCTTAATTCAACGTCAAGGTGAAATGTCGCCAATAAAACAGGCGTTAATCGATAAAATCATGACACGCATTCAAGGCGTTATTCAAGCTCGTGAATCCAAATATATTATGCTCCACGCCCCTACTGAGGTGTTAGATGATATTGTTGCGCTATTACCGGGTGCCGAAAATCCAACCATTTTACCTTTAACAGGCGAGCAAAATCGTGTTGCGCTACATATGGTGAGTAGTGAATCTCTTTTTTGGGAAACCATGGAAAAATTAAAAACATTAGGCGCAAGTTCAATTCTTGTATTACCAATTGAAAAAATGATGGAGTAATAATATGAAACTCTCTTATTGGCAACAATGTGCTGACGATCAACGCAGGAAACTACTTACTCGCCCAGCAATTAATGCTTCGGATTCGATTAGCAAAGCAGTGGCAGATATTTTAGTACAAGTAAAACTGCACGGCGATGAGGCACTAAAAGCATTAAGTAACAAATTTGATAAAATTCAAATTGAGCAAATAAAGCTTACACAAGAAGAAATAAAAACCGCCGCAAATCGTGTTAATCCTGAATTAAAACAAGCCATGCAATTAGCGGTTACCAACATTGAAAAATTCCACCAAGCACAAGCCTATCAATCCATTATGGTCGAAACAATGCCGGGCGTAAAATGTCAGTTAGTAACGCGCCCTATTGATTCAGTTGGGCTTTATATTCCGGGTGGTTCTGCCCCTTTATTATCTACTGTGTTAATGCTTGCAACACCTGCTAAAATTGCCGGTTGTCGTCAAGTTATTTTATGTTCACCACCGCCCATTGCTGATGAGATTTTATATGCCGCACAGTTGTGTGGTGTTAGCGAGGTTTATCAATTAGGCGGCGCGCAAGCCATTGGTGCAATGGCACTAGGTACCGAATCGGTTCCTAAAGTTGATAAGATCTTTGGTCCAGGCAATGCCTATGTTACCGAGGCTAAACGACAAGTTAGCCAGCGACTTGATGGCGCTGCAATTGATATGCCAGCAGGTCCGTCTGAAGTGCTCGTGATTGCGGATAGTTCAGCAAATCCTGCTTTTATTGCTGCCGATCTTTTATCACAAGCGGAGCATGGTCCTGATTCGCAAGTGGTGTTATTAACGCCTGATGAAGCTATTGCTCAGGCTGTTTCGCAAGAAGTGGATAAACAGTTAGCCGAGCTTTCTCGCCAAGGTATTGCTAAAAAGGCACTGCAAGAAAGCCGTTTGATTGTCACGAAAGATTTGGATGAGTGTGTGGCAATTAGTAATTGTTATGGTCCTGAGCACTTAATTATTCAAACTGCGAATGCGGATGAATTAGTTGAGCAAATTACTAGTGCTGGCTCGATCTTCTTGGGTGATTGGTCACCGGAGTCAGCAGGTGATTATGCATCAGGAACCAATCATGTATTACCAACTTATGGTTATACAGCCACATATTCTAGTCTTGGGCTTGCTGATTTTCAAAAACGTATGACGGTGCAAAAATTAACACCAGAAGGATTAAAAGCAATAGGTAATGCCGTTGAGCTTATGGCAGAGGCTGAACAACTAACCGCTCATAAACAAGCAGTTAGTCTTCGTCTATCAGTATTAAATTCAACAAATCAAAAATAGGTGGCTAAAATGGATATCAATAAATTAGTTCGAAAAAATGTTCAGCAATTAACACCTTATCAATCTGCTCGGCGAATTGGTGGTCAAGGCGATGTGTGGCTAAATGCAAACGAGTATCCCGTTGCTCCACATTTTGACTTGACCGATCAAACCTTAAACCGTTATCCAGAACCACAGCCTGAAAAAGTAATTCAGCGTTATGCACAATATGCAGGGGTTAAAACTGAACAAGTGATTGTTAGCCGAGGAGCTGATGAGGCCATTGAGCTTTTAATGCGTGCATTTTGTGAGCCTCAGCACGATAGTATTTTATATTGCCCACCAACTTATGGCATGTACCAAGTGAGTGCTGAGACATTAGGTATTAAAACTAAAACCGTGCCAACCACTTCTGATTGGCAGCTTGATCTTGAGGGTATAAAACAAAATATTGATACTGTAAAACTAATTTATGTCTGTTCACCAAATAATCCGACCGGTAATTTAATCGATTCTGATGATATCAAAGCTTTACTTAATATTGCCAAAGATCGTGCTTTGGTCATTATTGACGAGGCTTATATTGAGTTTTCGCCTGAATCTAGTGTCGTTAGTTGGCTTAATGACTATCCTCACTTGGTGATTTTACGAACATTATCCAAAGCCTTTGCTTTGGCTGGATTACGTTGCGGTTTCACCATTGCTAATAAACCTGTGATCGAAGCCTTACAGAAGGTTATTGCACCATACCCTCTAGCAACCCCCGTTGCTGATATTGCAGCTCAAGCATTGAGTAAAGATGGTGTGAATAGCATGAAGCTACATGTGATAAATTTAAATAATCAAAAGGAAAAATTTGCCAATTTACTTCGACAATTGCCAATTGTCGAAAAAGTTTATCCAAGTTATTCCAACTATTTGTGTGTTAAATTTCGACATGATAAAGATGTATTTAATATTTTATGGCGCCAAGGTATTATTTTACGAGATCAAAGTAGATCTATTGGGCAACAAAATATTATTCGTATTACCATTGGAACCCAAGCAGAGTGCGAGGCAGTCATTTCTGCGCTCAAAACAATTAAATAGGAGCAAAAATGTTACAAAAGTACTTATTTATTGATCGAGATGGCACACTAATTACTGAACCTCCAGTTGATTTTCAGGTTGATCAGTTTGAAAAATTGGCTTTTGAACCTAATGTGATCCCAGCCCTACTCAAGCTACAAACTGCGGGATACCATTTAGTGATGGTCACCAATCAAGATGGGCTCGGGACTAGTAGTTATCCACAGGCTGACTTTGATGGTCCACACAATCTGATGATGCAGATTTTTAAATCGCAAGGTGTTAATTTTGAGGATGTCTTAATTTGCCCACACTTTCCAGAAGATAATTGTGAGTGTCGTAAGCCGAAAATCCAATTAGTTTTGCCATATCTTACTAGTGGTAAATTAGATAAACAAAACAGTTATGTTATTGGTGACAGGGTCACAGATATTCAATTGGCTGAAAACATGCAAATCCAAGGATTACGATATCATCCTGAAAATTTAAATTGGGACGAAATCGCCCAACGATTAACCACTAAAGATCGTTATGCAAAAGTTGAACGCAATACCAAAGAAACTAAAATACTTGTTGAAGTGTGGCTTGATCGCCAAGGTGGCAGTCAAATTAATACTGGAATTGGTTTTTTTGATCATATGCTCGATCAAATTGCGACTCATGGTGGAATTAAACTCAATATCCAAGTTGATGGTGATTTACATATTGATGATCATCATACCATAGAAGATACTGGACTAGCTTTAGGAGAGGCACTAAAAATAGCACTCGGTGATAAACGTGGTATTACCCGTTATGCCTCTGTTATCCCTATGGACGAGTGTTTGGCCAGATGTGCAATAGATATTTCAGGACGCCCTTATCTAAAATTTAAAGCAGAGTTTACTCACCCTAAAGTTGGCGATATGAGCACGCAAATGGTAGAACATTTCTTTTACTCAATAAGTTATGCTATGGCTATTACATTGCATATTGAAACAGAAGGCGATAATGATCATCATAAAGTAGAAAGTTTATTTAAATCTTTTGCTAGAACATTAAAACAAGCCATCAAAATTGAAAGTGACCGATTACCAAGCTCAAAAGGAGTGCTATAAATGAAGATTGTCATCCTCGATACTGGCTGTGCTAATCTATCTTCGGTCAAATATGCCGTGCAACGATTAGGTTATGATCCAATAATTAGCCTTGACCCTGATATCGTGCTCAGCTCAGATAAGTTGTTTTTACCTGGAGTAGGATCCGCAAGTTCAGCAATGGAAAAATTAAAAGAGCGTCATTTAATTGAACTTATCAAAGTCTGTACTCAACCTGTATTAGGGATCTGCCTTGGTATGCAACTTCTAGCCGATTATAGTACCGAAGGACATGTTAACACATTGGGAATTATTCACGAAAAAGTTAGAGAAATTCCTGATTGTGGTTTACCTTTACCACATATGGGGTGGAATCAGGTTTCACCTAAAGCCGGTCATCATCTATTTCGAGATATTCCTGATGATGCTTATTTTTACTTTGTACATGGATACGCGATGCCATTATGCTCAGCAACAATAGCAGAAACCAATTACGGCGAAAGCTTTACCGCAGCCGTACAAAAAGAAAACTTTTACGGCGTGCAATTTCATCCCGAGCGTTCTGGCTTAGCCGGTGCAAAATTGCTAAAAAACTTTTTGGAGATGTAACTATGACAGCTTTTCCAATAATCATTCCTGCACTTGATTTAATCGATGGTTCCGTTGTGCGATTACATCAAGGTGATTATAAGCAAAAACGTGATTATGGCAACGATCCACTTTTACGCTTACAGGATTATGAAAAACAAGGTGCTAAACTGTTACATCTTGTTGATTTAACAGGTGCGAAAGATCCCCAAAAACGCCAAATTTTACTAATACAAAATCTGATTAATGGTGTGCAAATACCGGTTCAAGTTGGTGGAGGAATTCGTACTGAAAAAGATATACAATCATTGCTATCTGCCGGCGCTGCTCGCATAGTAATTGGTTCGACAGCTATTAAGCAACCCGAATTGGTCAAACAGTGGTTTTCAAAATATGGTGCAGAAAGGCTAGTATTGGCTCTTGATGTCCGCATTGACAACCAAGGAAATAAATATGTCGCTATTCATGGGTGGCAAGAAGATTCCTGTCAGACACTAGAACAAGTGATTGATGATTACCTTCCTTATGGCTTAAGGCATGTATTGTGTACAGATATTTCCAAAGATGGCACACTCAGTGGCTCAAACGTTAAGTTGTATCAGGAAATTAGTCGTAAATACCCACAGATTGCTTTTCAAGCGTCTGGCGGAATTGGTCAATTGAGTGATGTCAAAGCACTGAAAGACAGTGGTGTTAAAGGTGTCATTGTTGGCCGTGCTTTACTTGAAGAAAAATTTACAGTTCAGGAGGCAATTTCATGTTGGCCAAAAGAATAATTCCCTGTTTAGATGTTCGCGATGGACAAGTGGTTAAAGGTGTACAATTTCGTAATCATGAAATTATTGGAGACATAGTCCCCTTAGCAAAAAGATATGCAGAAGAAGGCGCAGATGAGCTCGTTTTTTATGATATCACCGCTTCGTCAGATGGCCGTGTTGTCGATAAAAGTTGGATCGCAAAAGTTGCCGAAGTGATTGATATCCCTTTTTGTGTTGCTGGTGGTATTAAAACGGTTGAAGATGCAGGTCAAATATTAACCTTTGGAGCTGATAAAATTTCGATTAATTCCCCTGCCCTTGCTGATCCTAGTTTAATTACACGGCTTGCAGATCGTTACGGAGTACAGTGCATTGTAGTTGGCATTGATAGCTGGTATGACAAACAGTCAAACAATTATCATGTTTATCAATTTACTGGTGACGAAAAACGTACCGTTGCCACAAAATGGAACACTCTCGACTGGGTACAGGAGGTACAAAAACGTGGTGCAGGTGAAATTGTTCTTAATATGATGAACCAAGATGGTGTTCGTAATGGATATGATATTATTCAACTAAACGCCGTTCGAGAAGTATGCAACGTGCCACTAATTGCTTCAGGCGGTGCTGGTACTATTGAGCATTTTTTACAGGCATTTAATGAAGCACAAGTTGATGGAGCATTAGCTGCCTCAGTTTTTCATAAACAAATTATTAATATTGGTGAACTTAAACAATATTTGGCACAGCATGGAGTAAATATTCGATTATGTTAACGCAAAATTGCAATACCCAATTAGATTTACAACAACTCAATTGGCAAAAAGTGGATAATTTAATGCCGGTCATTATTCAGCATTATGTTTCGGGCGATGTGTTAATGCTTGGCTATATGAATCAAGAAGCGTTAGCACAAACACAAAATAGCGGCAAAGTCACTTTTTATTCACGAACCAAACAGCGCCTTTGGACAAAGGGTGAAACTTCTGGCAATTTTCTTAATGTTGTGAGTATTTCAACGGATTGTGATAATGATACGTTATTGATTTTAGTTGATCCAGTTGGCCCAACTTGCCATACCGGCTCAACAAGTTGTTTTGCTTCGACTAAAACTCAATGGGGATTTTTATTTGAATTAGAACAGATAATTGCAGGGCGTAAAAATGCCGATCCTAAATCATCATATACCGCAAAACTGTATCATGACGGCACTAAACGCATAGCTCAAAAAGTGGGAGAAGAAGGCGTTGAAACAGCCCTTGCAGCAACAGTTCATGATAGCGAGGAACTAAAAAATGAATCTGCCGATTTAATTTATCATTTATTAGTTTTACTCCAAGACCAGAATCTGTCTTTACAAGATGTCATTGGTATTTTAAAAGCAAGACATAAATAGTTATAACTCATCCAAAGTGCGAGTTATGTCGCACTTTGTTTCAATTTTTTATTCTCATAAAAAAAGATAGAATAAATTAGTAAACCGGTAATTTAACCCCGTTAAACATCGTTAATACTTCGGAATTGTTTTCACATAACATAAGTTTGTCTATAGCTTGTCGATTCAAATGAGGCGAAAACTGACTGATAAAATCATACATATAACTGCGTAAATATAATGAGCGAGGAAAAACGATATAGGTCGTGCTGTAAGGAAAAATATGTCCAGCATTAAGTACAACTAAATCGTCATCTGAAGTATTGATCACCGCCATTTTTGCCACAATACCAACGCCGACACCTAATTTAACATAAGTTTTAATTAACTCGCCATCCGTTGTGCTAAAAACAATATTAGGTGATTGGTTAGCACGCAAGAAAGCTTGATTTAAATCTGAACCATCATTAGAAAAATCATAACTAACTAACGGATATTTTGAAAGCTCTTCAATCGAAATTAATTTACTTTTGGCAAGCGGATGATCTTTCATCACAATCACAGCTTGGTTCCAGTGATAACAAGGTAAGGCTATCATATCATCGCTAAGCTGTGAGATATCGGTCACAATAGCAAATTCAGCCAGACCTTCTTGAGTTTGTAAAATACATTGAGGAGAAGATCCTTGCTCCATATGCAATGTAATACTTGGATATTGCTGCATAAACTGTTGAATCACAACTGGCAATGTATAACGAGCTTGAGTATAGGTAGTGGTAATTGTTAATGAGCCTTGATTTGGTTGACTAAACTCTTTGGCGATAATCTTAATATCATTGGACTTATTGAGGATCTCTCGGGCAAGAGCAATGATTTTTTCACCAACCGGTGTGATTTGAGAAAGGTGTTTACCCACTCGAGTAAATATCTGAACGCCGAGCTCGTCTTCTAATAATTTTATTTGTTTGCTTATACCGGGTTGAGAGGTATACAGTTTTTCGGATGTTAGCGATACATTGAGGTCGTTATTTGCGACCTCAACAATATAGCGTAATTGTTGCAATTTCATAACACTCAAACGCTCCTTTAACTGTATGCCTTTCTTCCTTTTTAATAACATTACAAAAGGAAGAATTGCTAAGGTAAGTCATTTCACAGCTTAGCGCAAAAGAATAATTATTTTATACTAAAACGCATACTTTCCTGAAAGTTTTTAACAAAATTCAGACGTGCCTACCTACTTTTTGCTATTGATCCATTTGCCATCTACATATTGCATCACCCAACCTGTCGATTTTCCATTAACTTCAGAAGTAACATATTGTTGTTTATTTTTACGGCTAAAACGAACAATTGATGGATTACCATTAGGATCTTTATTTGGTGCTTCGGTCAAATAAATGAATTTTTCGGGTAAGCGCTCTTTAAAACGTTGTAACTCTTCTATCAAAGGTGCGCGTGTTTCTCTTGATTTTGGAAAATTATGCGCCGCCAAAAAGATGCCCGCAGCACCGTCACGTAATACAAAATGTGCATCTGACTTGGTGCATTTTAGTTCAGGTAGATCAACTGGGTCTTCTTTTGGTGGTGCAACATCACCATTTTTTAAGATCTTACGCGTATTTTTACAATCAGGATTAGTACAGCCCATATATAGGCCAAATCGCCCTGATTTTAAATGCATTTCTGAACCACATTTTTCGCATTCAATAATTGGCCCTTCATAACTTTTAACCTTAAAGTTACCTTTTTCAACAATAAAACCATCACAAATCGGGTTATTGCCACAGATATGCAGTTTTCTTTCATTATCAAGTAGATAACTATCCATAGCCGTGTGACATTTTGGACAGCGTTTACGGGCTCTTAAAGCATCAGTTTCTGCTGTTTCAGCTTCTTCTAGAATATTTAATGTTTCGTGCTCAGGAATTAAGTTAATGGTCTGTTTACAACGCTCTTTAGGTGGCAACGCGTAGCCTGAACAAGCTAAAAATACACCGGTACCAGCAGTCTTAATACCCATTTCACGCCCACAATTTGGACATTTAATTTCAGGTGTTAGCACTAATGGATTAAGCTGCATTCCACCTTTATCTGGTGCTTGTTCAGCAACCTCAAGATGCTGACTAAAGTCACTGAAAAACTGATCCAGCACTTCACGCCATTCTTGTTTTTTATGAGCAATTTCATCCAGAGCATGTTCCATACGTGCTGTAAAATCATAACTCATTAGATCATTAAAGTTTTCACTAAGTCTATCGGTAACAATTTCACCAATTTTTTCAGCATAAAACCGACGATTATCTAAACGTACATAACCACGATCTTGTATTGTCGAAATAATGGTTGCATAAGTCGATGGTCGCCCAATTTCTCGCTTTTCAAGCTCTTTAACAAGAGATGCTTCGTTATATCTTGCTGGTGGTTTGGTAAAATGTTGATTTGGATTTAAGTTAATTAAATCAAGCTTATCGTTTATCGATAGTGATGGTAATATTTTATCTTCATTATTTTTGGCTAGCTGTGGCTGCACTTTAGTCCAACCATCAAAACGCAATGTCCGACCTTTGGCTTTTAAAGTAAAATCACCTGAATTAACCGTAATTGTTGTTGAGTTATATTCAGCCGATGTCATTTGGCAAGCTACAAATTGGCGCCAAATTAGTTGGTATAATTTAGTGGCATCAGCTTCAACATCACTAAGATTATCAGCTAAGATAGTAACATCTGATGGGCGAATCGCTTCATGTGCTTCTTGCGAGTTCTTTTTACTACTGTATACATTAGCCGATTTTGGTAGATATTTATCGCCAAAATTTTTACCGATATAATCACGTACCATCGCTAACGCATCCTGACTTAAATTGGTCGAGTCAGTACGCATATAGGTAATGTAACCTGCTTCATATAATCTTTGAGCCAACATCATGGTTTTTTTAACACCAAAACCAAGACGAGTACTTGCTGCTTGCTGTAAAGTTGAGGTAATAAAAGGTGCTGTTGGATTACTTTTAGTTGGCTTTTGTTCAATATTAGTTACTTGATATTGGTTTTTACTAAGTTCAGCTAGCGCAATATCAATGGCAACTTTATCTTTAGGTTCGAATGCTTCGTTTTTATAATGAGTAACTTGCAAACTTAATGGCTCATTTTTAGCCGTGTTCAAATCAGCAAACAGATCCCAGTATTCTTCAGGAATGAAAGCATGAATTTCGCGTTCACGTTCAACAACAAGGCGTACAGCAACAGATTGTACACGACCAGCTGATAACCCCCTAGCAACCTTTTTCCAAAGTAATGGCGATAGCATAAAGCCAACTACCCGATCCATAAATCGACGTGCTTGCTGGGCGTTAACACGATCCATATCAAGCATCGATGGTTCATTAAAAGCATTTTTGATCGCCGTTTTGGTAATTTCGTTAAAAACAACACGACGATATTTGCTATCTTCACCACCTATCACGTCTTTAAGATGCCATGCAATGGCTTCCCCTTCTCTATCTAAATCGGTTGCAAGATAGATCATGTCAGCATCTTTAGCCAGTTTTTTCAGTTCAGATACTACCCTTTCTTTACCTGGTAGAATTTCGTAATGCGCTTTCCAACCGTTATATGGATCGACGCTCATGCGATCAACCAAGACCTGTCTTTCTGAACGTTTAACTTTTTTATCTGCTTTATCTTTTTTGTCTTTTGTTGATTTTTCAGCTCGTTGGCTACTACCACTCACAGGTAGATCGCGAATATGACCTACACTTGATTTAACCACGAAATCTTTACCAAGATATTTATTGATCGTTTTTGCTTTAGCTGGTGATTCGACAATAACAAGGGATTTTCCCATAATTAAACCTTTCTATTCTGTTGTTTGTATTATTTACTATCAATATTTACATCTAAGAGTGATAGTAAATCATCTTTAATTGTTGATACTTTCGTTGCATATTGTTCTTTCTGCTCTGCATCTTCAATTAATTGAGTAATGGTTTGTGACAACGTGCATCCACGGCGTTTAGCTAAATTAGCCAATCGTTGCCAGACTAAAAATTCCAAATCAATGGATTTTTTCCGAGTATATTGTTGTTCTGCATTAAAATGGCGCTTTCGCCTTGCCCGAATAGTTTGCTTCAGGCGATTATCTAAGTCAGGGTTTAAATGCTGTTTTATCCAATCAACAACACCAGTTGGGTTATGTTCTAACAACAATAACTCATTGACCGCATGTTGCGCAGCACTTTTTTCAATATAGCGTGTAATTAACTCACCTTCTAAGTGTCTCTTAACTAGATAGTTCCATTTCCAACCGCATTCAAGGTTTTCTAGCTGTTGATATTTCATCCGTTCACCTTGTGACGCTGTAACTAAATAGCTATTTGTAGCATAATCTGCTCACACAATAAAGAAAATTATTGCGTTTGACAAATTTTTTATAAATCTGTTATCGTGAGCCTTTCATTTCTATCTTTATTTAAGGAATCCTACATAATGGTTAAAGCTGATGTTATTTATATTAATGGCTATATTTACACCGCAGATAAGCAAGACAGCGTGTGTGAAGCTATCGCAATTGAAAATGGCTATATTATTGCAACAGGCTCCACGCAAGAAATAAATAACAGTCACTATGTTGATAATCATACAATAATTTATGATTTGCAAGGTAAAACAATGATGCCTGGCATTATTGACTCACATTTACACACCTTTTGGGGTGGCATGCAATTATCATCATGTAATTTAAATTACCAAAGTTTAACTATTGATGAGACTTTAGCTATTATCCAAGACTATTTAGATAAAGATAATCCCAATCATAACGCTAATTGGTTGCAAGTCTGTGGTTGGTTACGCCAAGAAGTGTTGCCAATTGGTACAGATATTACTCGTTTTGATCTTGATAAACTCAATACAAAACGCCCTGTTATTTTGTTTTCAAATGATTGCCATACTTTGGTTGCTAACAGTATAGCATTAGAGAAATTTGGTTTAGATAGAAACACTCCAGAACCATCGGATGGTAAAATTGGTCGTACTGATGACGGCGAATTAAATGGTATATTAGAAGATGCCCCAGCCATGCGTGCTTTTGATAGTATTTCTAAATTAACTGATGAACAAGCACTTAATATTGCTAAATTATCGCAAGCAGAATTAAATAAACAAGGCGTTACTGCTGTTATGGATGCTCGAATTACTGAAACTCAAGCCGATGCCTTTTTAAGACTACAGCAACAAGATGGGCTTTCTATCCGCCTGTTCGGCGCTCGGGAATTGCCACCTGATGATGTGTCATCAATTGCCGATATTCCAAATGTCATTGAGAAAGTAAAACAGTTTGCCACTCGTTATGATGATAAAAACTGGCAACCTAAACCAGGCATTAAAATATCACATACTAAGTTATTTGTAGATGGCGTAATGCAAGCACCTTTGATGACGGCACGATTACTTAAACCATATCAGTTAGAAAACGAAAAAGATCGTTACGGTGATCTTTATTATTCCACTGAAATGTTAGATGCATTAATACTTGAATCCGCAAAAGCAGGTTTTCATCCACATATGCATACTGTTGGTGAAGGGGCAATTGAAGTAGTACTTGACGCTATTGAAAAAATGCGAAAAGCCTTACCTGATGCAGATATCCGTCCAAGCACTGCACATAACGAACTAAGCGCAACACACCAGTTTGCCAGATATAAACAATTAAATGCTTGCGTAGTATTTTCTTTTCAGTGGGCTGGTTGTAGTTCAGCAATGGTTGAGCAGTATCAAACTCTATTTGGTCCAGAACGTTATAATGGATTAGAAGCGCACGGGCAATACATTGATGCTGGTGTAAACTGTGCATTTGGTAGCGATTGGCCAATTGATCCTTTAAACGAATGGTATGATTTCCAAATTGCTATGACTCGACAAATTGATGCTGATCATCCACGATTAGACAGCGATCGTAATTTAACTATTACTGAAGTATTGCGTAGTGCTACTATCAATGCTGCATATGTATTAAATCAAGATGAATATATTGGTTCAATTGAAAAAGGTAAATTTGCTGATTTAATTATTTTAGATCGCAACCCATTTACCATACCAACTAATGATATCCAAAACGTTAACGTGTTAACAACTATTGTTGGCGGTAAAACGGTTTATCAAAATGATGTAATTTAAAATTTAACTTTTTTATGTCAAATTACTACACCACAATTATTAGTGGTGTAGCATAAATAATTATCCAAGCTTTAATCAACTCCAATTGCTTTTGCTTTTTCTGTTTCCCCGCTGTCGTTTTTGTGAAATGTAAGATAGCAGCAATAATCAATACTCCGATAAACATATCAATCACATACCATATAGCTCCTGACCATACCTCATAATTCCACTAAAGATCAATACAATAATCTATACTTATTTCATAAACTGATTTGTTAAATTAGTATTTCTGTTGCTACTCATATGTAAAAATAGAAATTCAAAGTTTTAACTAACCCGTTTAAATTAAATAGGTCTTAATTAACAGCTAAGATACTTTAAAGTTTATAATTTGCCCGCTTTAATATTTTTTACAAAAAATTAGCTTGCATAATTATTATAATATGGCAGAATTCCCTGCCGCTTTAAGCGGGTAAAAAGGCAAAACTATACTTAGTAGTTTTTTATTGTTTTTTGGGACAGAGGAGCAAAGTAAGTCATGTCCGCAATAAAAATGAAACGAGTTTTAACCACACCTGCATTAATTGCATTTGGTTTAGCTTATATGGTTCCTTTAGGGATCTTTACCACTTATGGGGAAGTAACTGTTAAAAGTAATGGACACTTACCTATAGCCTATATCATCACCCTTGCCATGATTTTTTTCACTGCATTAAGCTATTGTCGTATGGCAAATAAACTACCTATTGCTGGTTCTGCTTATTCTTATGTACAACGTACTTTTGGTGGAAAAGCTGGATTTTTGGTGGGTTGGGCACAAATCCTTGATTACCTATTTTTACCAATATTAAATTATTTGGTTTTAGGTATTTATCTTAACGAAGCATTTCCTAGCGTTCCTGCTTATGTATTTGTACTTGGGTCATTGATTGGGGTTAGTCTCTTAAATTATCTGGGTATTAAGTTGATCAATTCGGTAAATTTCACCTTAATTATTGTTCAGATGATTTTTATTGGATTATTTATATTTTTCACTTTTGCTAATACCCATTTAACCCCAGAAGTGATAATAAAACCACTTAAGATCAATGCTGATGATTTTAGCGGATTAATGTCAGGAGCCGCAGTACTTTGCCTTGCTTTTTTAGGCTTTGACGCGATAGCAACGTTGGCAGAAGAATCCAATGATGCAAAAAGATCTCTGCCTAAAGCCATTATTTGGACAGTTCTTATTGCTGGCTGTATCTTTTTGGTTGTCTCTTATTGTGGTCATCTGATTTTTCCTATGTGGAGTAGTTTTGTTGATAACCAAGATACGGCAAGCCTTGATGTGATGCACCACCTTGATAAAATCAATCGTATAGAATTTATTAGACAAATTAGTAACAATTTTATGTACAATTTCTTCCAAGCGGCATATCTAACTGGCGTCTTTGCATCGGCAATGACTGCACAGACTAGCGTATCACGGATTTTTTATGCAATGGGACGTGAAGGCGTGCTACCTAAACAGATCTTTTATAAAATTCACCCACGCTTTAGAACGCCTTATTTATCGATTATCTTTGTCGCTTGTTTTTCATTACTATCATTAGTATTAGATCTTAGTTTAGTTTTCTCAATGATAAGCTTTGGTGCATTAGTGGCGTTTACTTTTGTCAATCTATGTGTGATCAAAAGCTACCTTAGTGGTAATACAAAAACAGCATCAATGCTATTTAAGTATGGACTATTACCTGCAATTGGCGTTTTGCTTTCATTGTGGTTGTGGACAAGTCTTGATGCAACAGCGATGATTGTTGGTTTAGTTTGGTTAGCAATTGGGGTTATTTATTTAATTTATCTAACTAAAGGTTTTACCAAAACGTTGCCTTCAATTGATCATAGCGAATTGAATTCAATAATTAAAGATTAACTTAATCTTTTTAAATTAGGTCTACTTAAAAGTATCTAGTTACGCCTTTCAAAAAACAACTCCGTCGACCTAAGTCGACGGAATCAAATAAAAAATAATTATTAGCTAGCTAATGTTGTAATTACTCACCAAAACCTGTAGCAAATAATTCACGGATTTCTTCCATTGCTGCTTGTTCATCTTCACCATCACAGATGATTTCTACAGTTGAACCACCTTTAACCCCAGCACCAAGTAAACCCATCATACTTTTTAATTTAATTGCTTTATCATTATAAACAAGCTCAATTGATGATTTATAACGACCAGCTAATTTAACTAGAGTTGTTACAGGGCGAGCATGCAAGCCCGTTGAATTTTTTACTACCATTTGCTCTTTTAACATAATAAAGTCCTTATTTATATTTTAAAGTTAAAACTATAACTGTATTTATATCATAAATTAAACGATTTTGCTCTTTTTTTGCATGTGAATTTGTATAATTTAGATAAACTAGTTTGCTTATCTAAAGTTAATATTAAAGTTAGACCCAAAAATAACGTACAAGATGAAAAAAGATCGGTGCAGCAAAACAAACAGAATCTAAACGATCGAGCACACCACCATGACCACTAATTAAATTTCCCCAATCTTTTATACCTCTAATACCATCAATGGCATTAAGTGCCATACGGATAAACATCCATATTGGAATAAGAAAAAAAATCCATTGATATTTGGCTAATACTCCAACAATGAAAGCGATAAAAATCGATCCAAATCCAGCTATTAATGTTACTTGATTGGCTGTAAAATTTGCTTTATAAAGAGCATTGGCATATGGTCTAAGTAATGCTTGAAATTTTGGTTTTAATTGATAAATTGACAACACAACTAACTAATCCTCCTTGTAAATGCATTACTATGAATAATTTTATACATTATCACATAACCATAAGCCATTATAGTTATTAAACAATACGTTGTAATTGCGTATACTTTAATGAGCTAACCATAAAATGTAAACGATTTAGCACGTTTACTTCTCCTGCCCCATCATCAAAATCCAAATACAATAAATTAAGTTTAGGATTCAAGTCACGCATACGTTTTTCAACACCTTTTGAAACCACATGATTAGCAATACAGCCAAAAGGTTGCAAACTAATGACATTGTTAATACCATACTCAGCAAAACTCATGATGCCTGCTGGGATCAACCAGCCTTCTCCAAATTGGTTACTTAAATTAAGAATTTGTTCAGCTTTTTTTGCTATATCACGGATATTATGAAATGGTTGATAATATTTAAAATTAGCCAGAATTTGATTAGTTTTATCAATATAACGTTGTGCAATCTTCTCAAAAAAGTGTAATAAATAGGAAAGATACCTTTTTGATTCAAGGTGATTATCAATATTACTATCAAAATTTACAAAGCCTTGAACAAAAAATTCGAGCATTGGAGGTATCACTGGCTCAATGCCTTGATCAATTAACCAATCAATACTGTGTTGGTTACCAAAATTATTATATTTAACATAGATTTCACCTACAATACCAATTTGTGGGCAATTTTTGTTTAGAACTTCTACTTGGTTAAAATCAGCAACTGCTTCGGCTAATAGTGTATAAATTGCTTTATGACCTTTATACTGACTAATAGCCTGCTCTAATTTTCTTATGTAAAGATCCTTGAGTTGATCAACTTGTTGTTTTATCTTTGCTCTAGGCGCTACAGCGTAATACATTTTAGCTAATGAATCAGTAAACAACATAGCAAAAAAAGAAGTTGGCAGTGCTTTAAGCCAATTAATTTTAAAACCTGGCTGTTCACTCTGATTCATGTTCTTAAGACTAAGTGATATGATTGGTATATCTTCAAAACCATTACTAATCATGGCCTTTTTAATTAATGATAGATAACTACTTGCACGACACTGTCCCCCTGTCTGAGTAATTCCAATCGCAACTTCGTCACGATTATACTTACCAGATTGAAGAGCTTTGATAATATCGCCAACAATAATGGTTGCTGGATAGCAAATCTCGTTATTACAATATTTTAATCCCCACTCAACCGAAGTTTTATCTGGTTTTGGCAATGTTTCTAGTTTATAGCCCAATAATGCAAATACTGACGGTAAAATTGGCGAATAAAAGTCAGAAAGAAACGGAGCTAGTATCGTCCTACGCTGTTTATCTTGTTTATTAAAAATAGCTATTTTTTTACGTTCAACAGATTTTAATGGCTGTTGGTGATTCATACGGATGGATTCAATTATTGACCGCAAACGTAAGCGAACGGATCCCGTTGCTGAAATTTCATCAACACGAATAATCGTACAGGTTTTGCCTTTTGATTCTAATATCGCCTTACATTCATCGGTGACAATCGCATCAGGTCCGCAACCGAATGAATTGAGTTGAACGAATTGAATATTATTTGCTTGTTGTGCCACAAAGGTTGCCGCAGCATATAAACGATTTGGATAACTCCACTGTGAACAAATTTGTAGTTCTGGTGACAATTGATTGATCGCTCCCAATACCGAATCTTCAGTAATCACATCGCAACCAAGTGCATTTAAGATTTCGGGAGTTTTATGGTTTATTAAACTGTCACTATGATAAGGGCGCCCCGCTAAAACAAATACATAACGTCCTGTTTGTTTAGCATTATTTAAGACCTCAATTGCTTTATTATAAAGTGATTTTTTAAATTCAGATTGAGCAATTATTGCACTAGAAAATGCTTTCTCTGCCACAGCTTTATTAATACCTAACGAAGTTAAATACTTAATACAGCCTTTTTTAAGTAATTTAATATTGGTGAAATTAATAACCGGATGATCAATTGGCAAGCCATATTTAATTTCGGGATTAATCGCACTATTTACCACTTCAGCATAACTACTGACTATTGGACAGTTATAACTATTCACAGCATTATCAAACTGCGCAGACTCAAAAACCACCATGGGCATAAAAATACGATCAACCTTTTGTTCAATAAGTTTCATAATGTGCCCATGCACCAACTTAGCAGGAAAACAAACACTATCAGACATGACTGTTCCTGCCCCTTTTTCATAAATAGCATTGGTCGAAAATGGCGAAAGAGTAACTTTAATGCCACTGTGAGTTAATAACGTATGCCAAAAAGGAAAATTTTCGTATTGCCCTAACACTCGCGGAATGCCAATATTAATTTTTGCATCAGAGGTTGAAATTGCAATACGATCAAATAACAACGCATTTTTATAATCAAACATATTAAATGAATTGTTATCTTTTTGAGGATTATTACTTAAAAAACGTTCACATTTATTGCCTGAATAATAGCGTTGCCCATTAGCAAAACGATAAATTACAATATCGCATTTATTTTCGCACCCTTTACAACGCGAAGGTTTAGCTTTGTTATCTTCGGCTTTGTATAAATTGTTTAAACCAATAAATGTTGATGCTATTGGATTTTGTTGATAGTGATTTTTTGCTACTAATGCTGAGCCATAAGCCCCCATTAATTCAGGTATATTAGAACTCGTAATTTGTGCACCAGTTAATTGTTCTAACGCTCTAAAAACTGCTGGATTTTTAAAAGTTCCTCCTTGTACCACAATATGATCACCTAGTTTTCGCATATCGTGGAGTTTTAATACTTTGTGAATCGCATTTTTTATGACTGAAAAAGCCAACCCAGCTGAAATATCACCAACAGTAGCATTCTCGCGCAAAGCTTGTTTAACTTTAGAATTCATAAAAACAGTGCATCGTGTACCTAAATCGCAAGGGCTTGTTGATTTACAAGCCGCATCAGCAAAGTCGATCGTATTAAAATTAAGTGATTTAGCAAATGTTTCAATAAACGACCCACATCCTGATGAACAAGCTTCATTAAGTTCAATATGATTAACAACACCATTGGATATAAAAATAGCTTTCATATCTTGGCCGCCGATATCCATTACAAAACTTACCTCATGATCGATATGTTTTGCAGCGGCAAAATGCGCCATCGTTTCAACAAGTCCATCGTCAAAAGCAAAAGCTGCTTTTAATAGCTCTTCGCCATAACCTGTAACACCTGTGCGAGCAATAACAATGTTTTTACTTGATGATGCAATTTCTTGCTTTAATTGTGTTAAACCTTTGCTTAAAGCACCAATAGAGTGACCATTATTTGGTGCATAATAGGTAAAAAGCAACTCATCATCTTCACCAATTAAGGTAATTTTTGTAGTTGTAGATCCACTATCAATACCTAAAAAAGCGTTTTGTTTTTGATAATCAGCTAGCTTAATTTTAGGAATTTCAATATATTTTCTTTGTTTTTTCCAATCATCAAAAGGCAATAATTTATTAAATAATGGATTTAATCTAAAAAACTGATTAGTGGTTATTTTTGTTGAGGCATTTAATTTTGCAATAAAATCAGTAATTGAAAGTTCAGTACGATCCAAAAGATGAATTGCAGCTCCCCAAGCCGACAATAACGTGGGGTGTTCAGTTTTTACAATTTGATCTTCAGTTAGCTTTAAAGTCTCTAAAGCCGCTTTACCAAGTGTTGGAATAAATGAAAATGGTCCACCAATTAACATCACTTTTGGTACAACGTCATAACCACGCGCTAAGGTGTTAACTAACTGAATACAAACGGCATGCAAAACAGAATATGCGATATTTTCTTTTGAAACGTTACGACTAATCAGATTTTGGACATCGGTTTTAGCAAAAACACCACAACGAGAAGCGATTGGGTAAATTTGGTTGTGATTTTGGGCGAGAAGATCGAATTGTTGAACTGGAGTATTAAGTAACGTTGCCATCTGATCAATAAACGCCCCAGTTCCACCAGCACAACTGCCATTCATACGAATATCTGGTGGACGATCTGGGAAGAAGAAGATCATCTTACTATCTTCTCCCCCTATATCAATCAATGTTCTTACTTCGGAATATTTTCGTTGCACAACTTCTGAAGCAGCTACCACTTCTTGAATAAAAGCAATCTCTGCTTTTTCCGAAATCCCCATTCCTGCCGAACCAGTCACTTTCACCGACAAGATAATATTATTGCCAAGTTTTTGTACTATCTCATCTAATAATCGCAACACAGTTGCTATAACATGGGTATTATGGCGAACATAATTGGTATACACAAAGTTATCATGCTCATCAAGTAACACACATTTAACTGTTGTAGAACCAACATCCAATCCTAACTTATATAGTTTTGACATAATAAACTCACATTTAGCAAGAATATAGCTAACTATTAAAAAATTAATTTTATTTTTATAAATGACAATTATAGCTAAATGTTTAAATTTTTTAATAGTTCTGTTTAAAAAATATCTCTCAGTAGATAATAACAGTGTCAAAAAGTTTCCGGTAACTATACGTTTCAGTATATTTTTATAAATAAATGTTACAAGTCCTTCCCTAATCCTTGCTTAGCTATCGCAATCACATTTTTCAAATCAACACCTTGTGCTTTGGCAGCAAAAATACAACCGCAATAACATTGACGATACACATCATACTCCTTGCATAATTCAATAGAGCGTTTATAACCGTTATTTTTTTTGAAATCAGAAGGTAGATAATTGACCGAAAAGATCTCTTGAATTTCAAACCCCAGTTCGTTTATTTTTTGGCTATTCTTTTTAGGGCTTAGTGTTAAAGCACTTGCAAAATAGTCAAAGCCCAATTCTTGTGCTTTAATTGCGGCCAGATCTAATCGCATTTTGTAACAAATATGACAACGCTCGCCGCCTTCGGGCGCATCACGCAAATGACCAACTTGTTTAATAAATTCTGCTGGCTGATAAGGTGCTTCTAAGAATTGAACGTTATTACCTGTTTTTTGATTAAAGTCAGCAATAAATTTCTGTTGCACCACACTACGGTGCTCATATTCAACTCTAGGATGGATATTAGAATTAGCAAAATAAATCGTAATATCTGCATATTGTGCTAAATACTCTAAAACATAGGTACTACAAGGTGCACAACAACTATGAATTAGTAACTTTGGTCGAACTGATTCTGATTGCCAATTATTAATCACTTCTTTTAAAACAGAATCGTAATTTACTTTATTATGTGGATTTAATTTTTCGAGAATATTTTTAGCATTAATTAACATGAGGACTCATTTATTTTGTTTTCTATTTTTTGGGGTCTAGCTAACTAAGATCTTAGTCGGCCAATTATGATATAGCTATACACACTAACCTTCAAGGAAAAAACCAAAATTCTATATCTAAATTTATGAAACTGACATATTTTTATATATAACAAATGAGGTTTATCATAAAGCTAAAAAAGAAATTCAAACATATTAATACAGCTGCAAATTAGTGCCATTGCTGACGTTGTTGTATCAATCAATTTTTTACTTGATTATTTATAATAAATGAACTATTGCTAATTTAATTTTCTCTCTTAGCATTTGTCGATTTTATCTTTTGAACATAACGTTTTTCTAAAATAAATGCGATACAAAAATAGACAATGGTTAATATCCACAAATGCCAATATTCCTGACTAAATTCGGAAAAACTTGCTCCCATTTGATTTATTTTTACTGACCCAACTATAGCTGGTACAGCTGGAAATATATAGCCAATAAAATGGAACAAAGGAGGCATCAATTCTTTTGGCCAAGATAATCCTGTAACAAAAAAGATAATCATACTTGACGGTATAATTAAGCAAAATACATCACTTACCGTATGGACAAAATGTGAAACAACTTTACCTAATAACGAAGTGGACAAAATAAAAGGAAGAATAAATAGTAAGGAAACAGATAGATGACTTAGGCACGGTAAGTCATACCAATAGTTAGCAAATACGGTATAAATAATAAAATAGATTAAATAAAGTACTAAATAAGTCAATAATTTACCAGAAAGCAGTAATAATGCCGATGAAACCGTGTGATTCTGTTTATTAACAAAGGCTATTTCAAAATCAGAATTTTTACTAAATAGACGGCATAAAATACTACCGATAAATAATGTCTGATTTAAGATCAAAATAAAAGCGGCTGGAATAATATAGGTTGCATATCCTGATTGAGGATTAAATAAACTAATTAACTGGCTATTAAAAGGAGAAACATTATTATTTGCCACTGCAGGATCGACACCTTGCGCTATTTTGCGTGAAATTGAAATTTTAGCGCCAAAATTACTGGCAACGGTATTAATGGCGGTAGCAACATTACTATAAATTAAAATATAGCTCGCATCGCCATAATATGACACTGGGCTAGTTTTTCCTTCTAATATATTCTTTTGAAAACGGTAAGGTATGAGTACAACTCCATATATTTTACGTTCTTCGATAAGTTTTTTAGCCGTTTCTAAGTCTGCAATATGTAAGTCTATATTGATGGACTTATTAGCATCAAGTTGTCGTACTAGATCTCGACTGTAATTGGTATGATCTTGGTCAATAACAGCAATAGGAACATCTCGGATTGCTTCATGTAAATAAGGTTGTGGGTAAAAGATGAAATAGATAAATATTCCCACAAACATAACGCTAACTATCGCTTTGGTTTGGAAAATTCGTTTTAATTCATCATAGGAAATTAATAGTAAAGATTTAATCATATCAACCGCCTACGGATCTTTCGTAAAAAAAGATAAACAAGAATAGCCATAACACTTAATTGGATCACTAAATAAACAAACGGTTGTAAGGAAGTTACTATATTTGGCGATCTTAATGTTTGATCAAGACGAATTTGTATATACCATGTTACAGGTAATAAAGCACTCCAAATATAAGCAAAGGTATTCATTGCAATCCGAGGGAAAATAAGCCCAGTAAATCCAAACGCAGGTGATGCTACTAAGCTTGCAGTGCCATAAGCTTGTGCTAGTGTTGATCCTGTTAAACCAAAGAAAATGCCATACAAACATGAAGTCAAAATAAAGCCTATATCACCAAGTATAAGCAATATTAAATGTCCATTTAAAGGTAAATTAAAATTAGCAATTAAAACGGTATCAAATAGAATCAAGCAAAATAAAAAATAGATAAAATAAGGAATAATGCGTCCTAATAAAAAGATAAAAATATTATGATTAGCTAATTTTAATATTTGCTGATACCCCGTTCCAGTAAAACGATCACGAGTAATACTAGTAACCATGGCCATCATAATAATGATTTGTAATATAGTAGGAATTAAACCACTAATTAACGTATATAGATAATTTAAAGTTGGATTATATAAAGGATGTAAACTTGTCGGTATAGTTTGCATTTGGCTTTGTGCAACTGGTGAAGCAATTCCTTTTTCTAATAATCCTTGCAATACTATTTGACTATTTGCTGTTTTCAATGCGGAACTCATCGCCCGAAAAATAATCGTTCCAGCTGACATATACTGATTATTATAAAAAGCGACAACTTCTGGCTGATGACCAGCTATAAGATCTTTTTCAAACTCATGCTGAATGAAAAGCACAGCATAAACATCACCTTTAATCAACGCATGTTTAGCTGAGGTAAGATCTTGATAACGTTCAGCTACCTGTAGCTGAGGTGAAGCAGCAACTTGTTGAATCAATAAGCGAGATGATTTGGTTGTATCTTGATCAACAACAGCAATAGGTACCTGAGTAATAACACCGGCATGGTACATATAAACAAATAAAAAAATAAATAATAAAGGATAGATGAAAACTAATAAACACAAAATACGTTGTTTAATTAATTTACGAAGTTCCCATCCAATTACTTGAAATAGCCGGTGATACATTAATATCGTTCCTTTTTGTCTAAAATCTCGATATTATTCAAGCTAGCGAGATTGCCACTTTGTAGTAACACTCATTCCTGGGCGGAGACCTGACACTTTATTAATTGGTTTAGCACGCATTTCAAAAGTCTTTAAGTCAAAATCACCCGTTGCTTTAGTCGCCTGCCAATTCGCATATTGACCTAAAGCATTTAATACAGTGACTTTAACATCTATAATCTGATTATTTAATGCCGGTACTCTTACTTGAAACGTATCACCAACTTTAAGGTTTCCCAGCAAATCTTCACGTATATTAAAAGTAAACCAAATATCATTTAAATCAATAATAGAATAAAGCGGAGTACCTGGACTGTATAATTGCCCTGTTTCAGCAACTCGAGTCGTAATTTGACCGTTAATTGGAGAAAGTAAAGTTAATTCATTAACATCAGCTTTTACTTGCGCCAATGCTGCTTCTGATTGTTCAACTTGCACATCGGCTAATTTTTTCTGTTCTACACTGCTACCGTTTTCGGCTAGTGATAAGTTAGCTTTAGCGGCTTCATAAGCTTTAATGGCCGCTTGATATTGATTAAAGGATTCATCATAGCTTTGCTTTGAAACAGTGCCATTTTTAGCTAAGCGATTAATTCTTTCATAGCTAGTTTGAGCTAAATCTAAATCTGATTTAGCTTTATCTAACTGCGCTTTTTGCACATCAATTGTTTCTGGTCTAGTGCTATAAGTATTATCACGACTCGCCATTGCTACTTTTAATTGCGCTTCTGCTGTTGCAAGCTGAGCTAACAATGCAGGATTTGAAAGAGTAAGAAGAACTTCACCCTGCTTAACATCGTCACCAACATCATAATTAAATTGATTTACTCGACCTTGAACTCTGGCAGCAACATCAACACGATTAGATTCAACTTCACCTTGCAAAATAATAGTACTAGGTTGATAAGCAAAATATATAATAACAACCATAGCAATAACAGCAATGATCGCTACAATCAAAGAAAAACGTTTTTTATGCATAAATTGGGCTTATAAAGGTTAAAGCAAAATTGCAATATTAGTATTGAAAATAATATAAAGCCAAAAACTTAAATACGCAATAAAATATATACTGTTATATGTGTTAACGATTAAAAAATATTTATCCTTTGTTAGGGATTGTTTGTAACTATCCCCTAAAATAGTACAGCAAAAAAGTAGAAAATTCTCTATGATAAAAGAAAAGGGGATTTAATTATGAAAAAAATGACTGAACATCAAATTGTCGCTATTTTAAAAGAAGCTGAAGCGGGTATTCCGGTTAAAGAACTGTGCCGTAAATATGGCATGGGTAATTCAACTTTCTATAAATGGCGAGAAAAATACGGCGGAATGGAAACTTCGGATATCAAACGCTTAAAGGAGCTGGAGGCTGAAAACCGCAAGCTTAAGCAGATGTTTGCCGAACTGAGCTTAAAATCCCAGCTGCAGGAAGAAATAATAAAAAAGCTTTAGTGCCCGCAAAGGCACGTAAAACGTGGGCACAGCAACTACAACAAAATCATTCAGTTACTATTGCTATGAGTTGTGCCATTGTTGGCTTAAGCCGTTGTGCTTACTATTATCAACCTAAGTTACAGGATGATTCGGTGATTGTTTCGGTATTGAATGCTATCACAGACCGGCATTTACGCTGGGGCTTTCCTAAATGTTTTAATCGTATCAAAAAGCTCGGCTATAAATGGAATCATAAACGGGTGTATCGGGTGTATTGCCAATTAAAGCTTAATCTCAGGATAAAGCGTAAACAGCGCATTCCTCCACGAAGCCCAGAAAGACTATCAGCACCCAATAAACAAGGTGAATGTTGGTCAATGGATTTTATGAGT
>NZ_LZHB01000060.1:0-840 GCF_001690345.1 Gilliamella sp. Gris3-2 | reverse complement strand
GATAGTATTGCTAACATCATCATTACCTTTCCGCCCCAACCTCACAACGTATTTTGTCCCAACCTTGATAAGGTTCAGGTTTTAGATTTTTTATTGAATTTACCCGTAATTGATATTCTTTATTATTGAGCATTTTTTTATAAGCACCAAACTTAGAGCCATCTCTAACTCTTTTATCAGAAAATGCCGCTGATGGGTAAAAAATCTGAAAATTCCAAAGACCATTTTCATAATCAAAATCACGATAATTATGTGAAGCCCCAAATATTACCTCACCATTTTTTAAAACAAAATAGCCGGTATTACCTGAAACACTAATAGGCTCATTAGACTTAGTAATTGAATCATAAATTGCTTGAATTGGCGAATCATCCACCCCAATAAAATAATCAACTTCTTCTCCTGGTACAGCTGCCATTGGGGAAACCATCGCTTTTATAAAATGTCTGCCACCATCGACTGAAAAAACAAAATCGGACAGATCATTGGTGGGAATAGCAATATACTGTTTGCCAGGGTTATAGTAGTTAAATTTCGGTAAATGATAAGCTGTATAAAATCGTTTGGTAATTAAGGTATGAATATTATTTTTATCATCATGATACCAAATCAATCCACTGCAGTTTTCGCCTTGTAACTCTAAATAACGATCAGCGTCATAACGATAAATCACCTGCCGCTTTTTACTGACATAATAAAAGGAATTTTTAACAACAAATCCATTATTGGTTACATAATAAAAGAGTTGATAGCCTTCTTTAGGTAAGGGTTTAGGCCGCATAAGTGGCATTGGCTCGGTGGAGGGGAATGGCGCAAAAGTCGATAAAATCACGACCAAAA
>NZ_LZHB01000059.1:0-363 GCF_001690345.1 Gilliamella sp. Gris3-2 | reverse complement strand
TTTAAGCGTTTGATATCCGAAGTTTCCATTCCGCCGTATTTTTCTCGCCATTTATAGAAAGTTGAATTACCCATGCCATATTTACGGCACAGTTCTTTAACCGGAATACCCGCTTCAGCTTCTTTTAAAATAGCGACAATTTGATGTTCAGTCATTTTTTTCATAATTAAATCCCCTTTTCTTTTATCATAGAGAATTTTCTTCTTTTTTGCTGTACTATTTTAGGGGATAGTTACAATTTTGATAAGGACTACCGGGCTGGATATAATCAATGGTTATATTATGTGATTTAGCCCAGTTTATAAAGGTTTTTCCTGTAAATTCTGGCCCATTATCGACCCGTATTTTTAATGGATACCCATG